>JAOZRC010000579.1 GCA_029940345.1 Desulfobacterales bacterium | reverse complement strand
GATGACAAAATTATATTGACGTAAGAAACGGTATATCAATCACCTTCTGAATTAGGATTTATAAGATTAGCGGATTAATGGATTACAATTCTATGATGATATGACATATAAAATTATCTTCACTCCTTAAAACGTATAAACAGCTCTCATGGAAAAAAAAAGGATGCCAAAAAATGATGGTCTCGTAAAAAGTCAGAAATTCGTCATTTTTCTAATTTCGCACTTAATGATTTCAATAGGTTACAAGTCCGAATTTTTGAAATTTCGACTTTTTACGAGACCATCAAAAAATAATCCTAAAATCATTCAATCCTGAAAATCCTAATTCAGACAGTGGTATTAAATTTCATTGTCCGGTTTTGGGCAGCCTGCTTTCCTACGCCCAGCTTTTCCAGGCCCTTGTCAAATTCCTTGTCTCCGGCTTATAGCTATTGTCTTTCAATTCCATATAGCCATCTTTCTCCTCTATCTCATCGTCCTTTTTTCTGAGTTTGGGATAGCGCACCTTAACAGCCGAATTGTCAATATAAATCATCAGTTTGAAAAAGCAATCAAGTTTCTCCGCTAATGCGGCATCCGTTTTGACTTCCCAAATATCCTTTAATTTTTGTTTGGCAGCCTTTTGTATTGTATTAGGAACCGGAATTTTCGTATTGGCAAAAGGTTGAATCTCTTTGACCTCGATGGCCACACTGCCGAAACCCAGCGATTTGCCCATGCCCAGTTTATGCGCCAATTCCGGTTCCAGTTGCAGGGCGTAAATCAGCAAGCCCAGTTCCGCATCACTGAGGTTTTCAAAACGGATTTCAAATTCCAGGGATTGATCTTTGGCCAAAGCCTGAACGGTTTTGTTGTTCTCATTTTGCGTTTCTTCGGATGAATTTTCGATGATGCTTTTCCAGCCCTGATGATGCACATAAAATTTACGTCCCGGCACCTTGCTTTTTTTCTTGGGCATTGACCAGGTCGGACGCGGTCGCTCCAGGAGCGGCAGGGTTATCTGGGTATTGCTATTTGTTTTTGTTTTAAGCCCTTCGTCAGTGAGCAATTTGGGTGCGCTAGTAGTGGAAAAGGCAAAGCCGAATGCCACCCGGCCTTTGTAATAGGTGGTGCCGAACAGGGCGCAGGTCGGACAAAGGCCCTTGGGATGCTGCTCGAATAGTTCTTTTACGCCGGCGGATTTGATTGTTTGGGCTTTGTCCTCATCCAAAAGTTCGCGGACGCAGGGTCTGAGATCATCTCTAAGTTTTTGCCCCATAGATTCATCATCAACAGTTCGTGAAATACAAACTGGGATGATATCGGTTATCTCACCGTCTTTTAGATAAAAATAGATCAGATCACTTTCCTTCAGTTCTCCATATTTAGGAAGGCGAGTTCGGAAAACATCCGGAATATGTTTCGCATTATGTTCGTATTCATCACATAGTTGTTTGAATTTCTCTCTTACATGCCTTGAAACACGCGGCTTATAAGTGCAGGATGTTTCTAAGAAGACGCGCTCACATCTTTTTGTCATGGTATATTTAATCCCATTTTGAACTATAACATACTTTGGAATCGCTCTATCACGTTCAACGGGTGTTTTTTTGCCATCTTTCTCACTAATTACCGTTTTCGATTCAACTGAAACCTGATTATGCATAATATCCAGTTGATCAAGTTTATTTAGTGTCATTTGTTTCTCAGGCTTCTTAGTTTCGTTTGTCAGCCTTTTGGTTTCAATTTTATTAGGACCTGTAAAATGAACATAGCCAACACAGCCTTTGTAAGAATTGTGTCTCTTCCCCAATGCTAAATGGTCGTAATTATGAAGTCTCTCTTTAAACCATTTACTTTTTTTTAAACCTGATAGCAAATTTTGATCTTTTTTTAATAGAATCTTACATTTAGATGCATTTCTTAAAATAGCTTTATCCACTTTGGTAGGTTGCCCCAATTCAATTTTTTGATTCCTTTTATTAAAATAAAATTTATACCCTTTCTTATAATATCCTTTTTGGCCTTCCTCCTCTATTTTGTTTTGTAATTTTTTGTCATCATAAACGGGTATTCTTACTGCTTCCATTTGCTCTATACACATTTCACCATTTTCTTCAATTATTCTACCTGCGTGCCACTCATCTAAATTCTCCGCCGGCATCCGCCACGACAGCCGCTTTTTCTCATCAAACACCCGTAAACAGGAATTGGTCAGGGCTTCAAACACGGATGACACCATGCCTTTGATTTCGGATCCGGGGATACACAATTCGCCATTAAGGTTGAAAAAATTATAGGTTTTATGACCGTCATTTACCGATGCTGTCTTTGCATCGGGAATAATCACCGGGGTTTTGATGGTTAAGCGGCACACTAATTTTCCGGTGTGGCATTCAGGTTCAAAATAGGTGTGCGGTGGTGGTGTGTTATCTCGCTCGACTTTGGAGCCGAAAGGCAGGAAATAGTGAGGCCAGTATCTTTCTTCCGGGGTCAGGCCGAGTGTCGCTTTTGTCAGATCTGTCGGTTTTAACGCAAAAGAGATGGCCTGTTGAGATTGGGATGAAGATATCTTGGCCGGTTTCATATCCGCCAATTTCAGATAATTCAGCCATCCGTAACCAGTATTTCCCAAACCGCCCAAAGGGTATAAGCCTTCACAGATATCTTTAAGCGCCAATTTCAAAATAGCCTGTTCATCCTTTGTCAGATCCGTATGATACCAGATTTTTCCCTCGAATTGCAATGGACATTCCGGTGTTCCTGACAACGCTTCCAGATCAAATTTATGCTGATCACGGGCGCCGCCGGTGAACCGGTCAATAGCCACACGGTCGATGCGACATGCTGGAGGCTCGCCTTTGATTTCCATGTCTTCGACGCGCACCTTGCCGGCTTCATGTTCATTACCGAATAGTCTGCATAGCACACAGGAACACTCATCATGTTCTTTTTCCAATAGCGGTGTCATTTCATGAAAACAGCGCCGCCCCACCGCCGTGCGCAGGATGCCGCGCAGCGATTCGCCTTTGAGCAGGTATTTCTTTTTTTCAGTACCGTCCGGTTCGACAACCGCTGTTTGGTAGCTGATGGAGTCAATACCGATGGCTTCATCATCAGTTGATTCAATCAAGCTGGCAATCGGATCCTTGGTTATAAAGGGTGTCTGCACATTAAATGGAATAACACATGGCTGCCAGGGATAGTCTTGTTCGGCTGCCAAAACCATCTTTAGCAACTTGAGAGGTGGTGATGCCTTTCGCCCACCACAAGTTTTAGCGTATTCTTCAAATTGTTTTTGAAGATTCCAGCAGCGAAATTCAATCTCACCCAGCCGAAAGCGGCCTTTGCCCGTACCGGCTTGTCCCGACAAAAATGCCTGCCCCTGACTCCACCATGCCAACACCGTTTGCAACTCTTTGGGCAACGTATCCTTAACTGTGCGTATCCGCAGTTCAAAAGGAAAGCGAATGCCACGGGGACCGATTTCCATATCAAACAAAGCGCCTTTATCCACGATGCCTTTGTAGTGGTTCAGCCGGATGCGGTGCCTGATTTGGGGCGGTTTCTTGTAATTCTCCGACCGGCTGTCTTTAATCGTGATTTTCCCCATCAGATTGCACACCGGGCAGGCGCAGATCGTTTTGGCGGCCAGTTCGGCCCGGCATCCGGTTCCGAAAACAATATGAAGGTCGCGGCGCAAAATGCCGCGCAGGGCCGAGCGCGCCAGGCGTAGATGGATTTCGCCTGTTTTTAAGTCTCGTGTTCTCAAAAGATTCAGACTGGTGTGTTCGCCATCGCCATCAGCTTGGCTGGTGCTTCCGAAATAAAAGGGCGTTTGTGCGATCAGATCACCGCGAATCAAATATTCGCAGCACGGGCCATCGTGTGAACTTTTAATCGTCAATTTAGATGGTTCCGCCACTTTCATGGCCTGGCTGGTTCCCAGGGGACGGGTGCTGGGAAATTGATC
>JAOZRC010000578.1 GCA_029940345.1 Desulfobacterales bacterium | reverse complement strand
ATATCTCAAAGGTTGCCTGCCATGCCCCGTTAGCGTCATAATCCAGGCCGAATGCCACATCAATCACATCTCTCTCTGCCAGCCCATTATCCGCCAACAGGTTTGTATGGTTAAACTGACGGCCTGACTTATACGCCAGTTCCCCTTTGAAAAGAAAATTCCCTTTGGCGCGGTTTGCGGCGACGCCGATCATCGTGTACCGCGGATAAATCGGTAGAAGGATGATATCTCCTTGCGGATTTATTCCCTGGGATTCAAAAACCGGGCTGTTATTAAGTGATGTGGCGGCCATCAGGGAAATATCACTTTTACCGAATGTTTTTTTCCAGCGCCCACCGACTTCTGTATCTTGGATTGAATGGGAAGGTTTGTCGTCTGGCAGGATTTCGATTCCGATGTGATTACTTCCCAAGGTGTCTGTCATCGACGGAGTGGCATACTCATGCCCCGGTTCGGCGTAGATATTGACTTGCGGATCGGGGTTTATCAGCAGCGTCCATTGTCCCGAATCCGCGTACTGGTCGGCTTTGAGGATCATTTGTCCCAGGCGGGCGTCTTCGATGCGGGTGAACACAGATTCGGTGAAATCACGCGGGCTGATGATATCCGTCACAACCGCGCCATCTGCTTCGCCCCATACAACGATCTGCTGCCCTGGTTTAAAACTTGTGTTTTCATATCCGGCCTGAGTGAAGCGAGCGCGGCTTTAAAAAGATTAGGTGAAGGGCTTTTTCCCTCTGATGCAAATGTTTCATCCTGATTATCAAATTCATCTTCCGCATCATCAAGACCTGAAGCTTTACCATCAAATTCAACTTCATTGTCAAATCTGTTCGGATGACCATCGGGATATTGGAATCGAATTCATCTTCTTCATCCAAAGTTGTAGCTGTGTAGACTTGTCGCTCAACACCCAGAACCGGTGTGGGCGCACCGATACTCATACAGGTAAACAGGATGGCTAAAACGATTGTCATGGGATTTTTATCGCTCTGATCCATTTCCAGGTTTCAGTGTTCAGCAGAAACGCCCTGACACCCGACGCCTGAAAACAAAATCGAATCAGGTTATTTCAATTCGACTCTGACCTTTTGAAGCATTCCTTCACGAAAAGCGCCGTCAGTTAATGTTCGCAGGGTTAAGAAAGCATCTTCGATAGGTGCGTTGATCGTTACCGTTTCGATGCTTAACGTGGTGATGCGTTAGTCGCGGAGATTGTTCACCAGCATTTGGCGGGCAATCCATACGTTGTTGATACGTTCATAGTTGCGCATGGAAATCCGTTTGACTCTTTTCCCGGAGCGGTTAAACAGGATGCTTTTTTGGAATCGGTGATGCGCTTTGTCAATCCAGTCTAATGATTTTGGGAAAAAGGTTCGGAAACAGCGCAATAAGTCCGATTTTCTTTGAGCCTAAGACAATCAGCATCAACACCGAGATGACCGCCAAAGTCAATCCGAAGCTTTTTATCTGCGACCGGCTTAAGAAATTAAGAATCCTGGCAAGCAGTGACAGTTGCCCGGTGATAATGATATTCATATCGGTGTATAGCGCTCTCAAAGGCTTAAAAACATGTTCAATCTGTCTTTCCACATCTTTGATAAACGCCTCGGCTTCCTGTGAACTGACGTTGCGCAACGATATATTCACCATATTGCCGATTCCAATAGAGATGCCGGCCGTCAGCAGGATAAATACAATTCATACCATCCGGCGATGTTTCCTGACCGTGTCAGGAACCTTTTCAAAGTATTCGTTGGTGCGGTTTAACAAGCGGCTGATCATTGGTCAGTACACTCCCCCGAAAAAAAATGAACATCTGACATCGAATGAAAAAGATGAACATCTGACATCGAATGAAAAAGATGAACATCTGACATCGAACGTTCAACATTCAACATCGAATGAAAAAAATAACATCCAACGGCGAACGTTCAATATCGAACATCGAATGAAAAACCGATGTCGATGACACCGGTTCAGCTCAAGATTTCACGTATCTTACGAGATAGCTCATCCAGGCTAAATGGTTTTTGAATAAAACCGTCACAGCCGCGACTCAGTATTTCAGATGCCTGATCGTCAATACTGTAACCACTTGACAAAAGGACTTTAATGTCCGGGTTTACCGATTTCAATTGGTCGAAGGTTTCACGACCGCCCATATCAGGCATGATTATGTCCAAGATAATCATGTCGATATCGGCTTGTTTTTTTTGATAAACATCAATGGCCTCTTTGCCGGATCTTGCCAGCAGGACCTCATAGCCTAAATTACGGAGCATCTCCTGGCCGACATCAATAATGATATCTTCATCGTCGATCAAAAGAACAGTTTCGCGACTTTGTTCAATTTGTTCAATTGATTCTGCTAATTCTGCGGATCCCGGCGTTTCTATTTCTAATGCCATCTTTGTGTCCGAGGCAGGTAAAAAAATGTTGAATGTGGCGCCCTGCCCCGCCTTACTGGAAACATGGATAACACCGCCATGGTTTTTAATAATTCCGTATGCTGAAGCCAAACCCAGACCTGTGCCGCGTTCCATATCTTTGGTCGTAAAAAACGGATCGAATATGCGTTTGCGAATATTTTCATCTATTCCCGCGCCGGTGTCTGTGATCGTAATTTTCACCCACCAGCCTTCCTTTACATTATATAAATCTTTGTTTTGGCTATCAATCCATATATTTTCCGTATAAACATACATATCGCCGCCCCCGGGCATTGCCTGCCAGGCATTGACATAAAGATTTAACAGCACCTGTTCAATTTGACCGCGATCGACTTCCGTTGTCCAAAGATCAGGGGCGAACGTTTCATGAATCTTTATTTCTTTTTTGGTGCGGCCAAACATCCTATTCTGTTTTTGAATCAGTTTGTTTAAATCAGTGGACTTGACAGCATATTTACCGCCCCGGGCAAACCCTAAAAGCTGTTTGGTGAGATCCGTCGCACTTTTGACATAGCGCTCAATCTCTTTAAGATGTCCTCGAAGGTCAGGTGCAATGCCTTTATTTATTAGCATCAGGGATGTGCGTCCCTGAACTCCCATAAGTAAATTATTGAAATCATGGGCGATACCACCGGCAAGGGTTCCGATGGCCTCCATTTTTTGGGCGTGCTGTAATTGCTCTTCAAGTTTTTTCCTATCGGTGATATCTTCACAAATAATAAAATTCCCCCCTGCTTCCATGATCACTGGCCTAAAATGGATAATTTTTTCCATATTATTTTTACAGCGAACGGTAAATACCCGTGGGCGCGTCTGACCAACAGTACAGGTTTTGAGATCCTTCAGCCATAATGAAATGACCTCCTGGCGGTAGCGCGGATCAGGAAAGGCTTTTTCGAACCATTTTCGCCCCGTAGGAATATCATCCAGTGTATAACCAAAAATTTCACCAAACTTCGGATTGATATATTGATAACGTGAATCCCTTGTTATCAGCGCTACACCCAAAGGTGATTTTTCTACCAAAACCTGAAATTTTTCCTTTTCCTGTTGCAACGCCTTTCTGGCCTCTTTCAAAAAGGTAATATCCATTAACGCGGCGATGCTTCTTTGAGTTCCCGGTATCATACTAACTTGCGAATAGATATTTTTGATCGTTCCGCTTCTATCAACAAATCTAAACTCATATTCACTTGGGTTCATATCTTTTTGTTTTCTTCGTCGGATATGATTCTGTATCAGCCTTTCGCGGTCATCTTTAAAGATAAAAACACCTATTTTCATTTTACCTTCAATTTCTTCTTCCTGGTATCCGCTGAGTGTTTCGAACCGGGTATTGACAAGTGCGATGGTTGTGTCTTTTTCGATGATCAATGTAGCCGTTGCAGTGGTTTCAAAAACCGTTCGGTAGTAGGTTTCACTGGTGCGCAGCTCTTTTTCGGCTTTATTTAATGTGTTCAGCATTTTGTTATAGGCCAGGATTACGGCGCCTAATTCGTCT
>JAOZRC010000577.1 GCA_029940345.1 Desulfobacterales bacterium | reverse complement strand
AAAAGACCATTTTTATCTGCCTGTGACAAAGCAAAAGTCAGTAAATCCAGAGGTCTGAACACACCATGCAAATGGCTCATATTGTTGCTGACATATTCGGCAGTTGTTTTTGTGGCCGTTCTAAAGACTTCTTCCCTGATGTCGTTTGGTATGAAGGCATAAGAAAATTCCTGCCCGTCCGGTCTGATATTAGAAATTTTCCACATCTCTTTGCGTACTGATTCATCTTGTAGTATTTTGTTGAAACTATGTGTCATTAATGATTGTGAATTATTATCCTGCAACAATTTGTGAAAAGTTTGCGTAATTAACAGGCGAGAAATATCCTCCTGCATTTTTTTCTGCATTGTGTCAAGCAAAATTGCTTGTGTGGTTTCATCCAGAAGAATCGAATGAGCCAATCGGACGCATAAATTTTTTACTTTGTTTTTAATATTTTTTAGCATAAAATGTTTCCTTCATAATTTGAAGTAAAAGCCATCCTCGCTCCAGATAATACTTGGCGGGTTGAATCAATCCTATCTCGTTGGAATAGTTCTGTTCTCCGTTTTGTGATTCATTGAAGATAAACATCCGGCCAGCAATCATTACCGGTATGAAAAGTCACCCGCACGGCATCTTCGGATGAAGCATCTGTTTTCCAGATAAAGATCTCATAATCGGCCGTGTCATGTTCATGACCGCCACTACTAGCTCCCAAAACCAAGTACTGCATATTGTCAGACACCTTGGGAAAATATTCATGGCTGTAATCACCGGCAAGGTCTAACCACATCTTGCGTTCTAAAGAAAGCGGATCGACTTTATAAAACGCATTTTGTTGCCGGCCGCCATGATCGGTATAATAAAGGTAAGATGAATCGGGCGCCCAAGCCAACTGGCAGCCGTCGGCAATGATTCGATTTTCGCCGTTTTTAGCAAAAAGGGCCGTGCCCCGGCGGCCCTGCCGCATCGTTACCGCCATGGTTTGTTTTGTGGTGCTATATGAAGGCGTCTGAAGCATAATGTTAGCGGTCAGCCCGTTAATGCCCGGTCCGAAAATGACCTGCTCTTTACCGGTGGCAAGATTATAGCTGACAAACTGATTGCCATTTTTTTGAAAATAGATACTTGCGCCATCTTCAGACCAAGTAGGGGTGTTGCCATTTTTGGCTATGAAGCGCTCTTTGCCGGATTTCAAATCCAGCATATAAACATCCCATGGAAAGCAGTTTCGCTGGGACACCCAGGGTTGTTGCGAACGTGAAAAAACAATCTTTTGACCATCCGGTGATACACGGGCAAAATAATCCACATGGGGGTGTTTGGTCAATTGCCTGATTTTCAACTTTTTTCCAGAACCCAAGGGCATGATGAGAATATCGTGATTGCCGAAACGATTGGAACTCCAGACAATAAAGCCTTTCAGATTTTGGGTGAGCAGAACCAGTCTGCGCTGTTCGGCGTCTGTCGGATTGAGCGGCTGGCCTTTATGAGGTGGTTTGAGCGCGCCGATTTTACGTGTGACTCTATATTGCAATCCCAGTAAAACCAAGCCGATACATAGCACGGTTATGGTAATAGCGGTGGGCAGGTATTTTTTTATGCGCCCTGATTTCATTGTGACGGTTGCCTTTTGGCCTTGAGTGACAAACAGAAAAATAACAAATCCCACACATCCCAAAGTATAATCGGCCAGTTGACTCAAAATATGGATACACAGCATGGTAATGACCGACTGGGGTTTGGCAAAACCCAGCAGCACCAACGCCAGCGCCCCGCCGGCTTCATAAGTTCCGAAACTCATAAACGCCGGCACCGGAAGACTGGCCGCGCCTTCGGCACTTAAAAGCGCCGTAAAAATATTGATGACAGGCAAATCGGCAAATTCATTAAAACTGGGTCGTACCACCGCCAGAAAAAGAAGATAGATGCTGGTGTATTTCGTAATGCGGACAGCCATCGAAAGCAGCAAGGTTATTGAAAAAACACCGGCGTTGCGGGTCATTCGAAGCGCCTGGGCAAAATGCTCCGTAAATGTCAATAAACGTTGAATCACCGCTTTTTCGCTTTTGCGCCATGATTGGGGAATCCGATGAAATTGTCCCACCATGAACTCAATTCCAAAAAACAGGAAAATCAGGATCAAGGCAGTCAGGATGCAAAGCGCAATTGCGGCGGTGATCAGCCAGCCCCGGACGCTGGCAGTGATCGTATGATATACGATAACAACAGCGATAATAATGAACAGGGCGACGAGATCAAAAACAAAACTGACCGATAAAGAGGATAGGCAGGTCTGGCCGCTGACGCGAAATCCTCGGTTCATCATGGCAATGTAACTCAGTTCGCCAATCCGCGCCGGCAGCATGTCAACGAACATGTTGCGGACGAGCGTCACCAGGTAGGTGTGAAAAAGCGTGGGCGTATTCGCATCACCGCCGGCTTTGATAAGCACCCGGTAACGGATCGCCCGGAAAAAAGCCTGAAGCAATGCGCACACAACATAGATAGATGCCAAACCGAATGACGTGTTCCCCAGAACGGTGAAAATCTGGGGTCGGTTGGCTGGATCAATGCCTGTGGAAACCAGTTTGAGCATCAGGCTGAGGATAAAAAAAGAAAAACCGATGGATACGAATGTGCGCAGCACGATTTGATTTTTGTTATTCAAGCTAAACGCTCCTGTTGTTTCCGTTTTCCACTAAATGTTCCTGTTTCCGTTGAAAAGCGGTTGTTAAGCACTTTTACCATTTAATGACCAGAACTTATATTTTTAAAAAGAAACGATTTATAGGCCAGCAGGACGCCTCCGATCAGGGCGTAGCAAACCGTGATGATCAAATAGAGCAAGGCCAAAGAGCGGGTCTGCAAGGCCGACAGCCCCACTGTTCCGAAAAAAAAGACATAGCCGGCATCTCTGACGCCAACGCCGTAAATAGATATAGGCAGGGCCTCCATGAGTGTGATCAACGGCACAAACGCGATAAAATAGATCAAAGCAATTCTGATTTGAAGCGAATGCGCCATTAAACAGACACACAGGATAACAGACAATTGAAACCCAAATGAAATAGCCATAATTTTAAGCATCACGAGCGGGCTTTGGCGGTAGTGCGCAAACGCATCAAGGAATTTTCCATAAAAGCGGCTAACCGCCTCAATTCGGCTTAAACGTGTAATGCGTAAGCAATATTCGGCCGGTTTACGATAATATAATGCCCCTGAGACCAATATCAGAATTGTCAGAACGGCCAACGGGATGATAATAATTACGGCGGAAGTTTGGATTTTTTGCATCACCGGTATGGATGCTCCCAGTGCCAACAAAACCAACGCAAGGAAACCGGAGAGCCGGTCCGCCAAAACAGACGCGGCCGAACCGGCAAGGTCGCTCTGCTTTGAAATATCGTAAATGCGATACGAATCTCCGCCGATATTAGACGGTAGAAAGATATTAAAAAAGGTTCCAATCAGGTAACTGGCAAATAATTCTGACAACGGTATCCGGATCGCATCGGCTTTGAGAAGCAGATGCCATTTCCAGGAGCTAAGGAAGGTGTTAAAAAAAAGAAGTATAAAAATCGGAAAAATGAAGCGCAAATCTGTTTGAGATAACCGGGCGGCCATTTCCCCCAGCGGAATATTGCGGTAAAGCAAGGCAATCAGACTCAAAGAAACGAGGATTTTAACGGGTAAAATCAGATAATCTTTACGAATCATATTGATTTGACCACCTTGGCCGGAACGCCGACTGCCAAACTGTCAGCCGGTATCGGTTTGGTCACCACGGCGCCGGCGCCGATCACACAATGATCACCGATACTGGAAGCATCGGTCACCGTTACACGCGCGCCCAGCCAGCAGTTGCCGCCAATGGTGAGCGCTCCTTTTGTTTCCATGCCGGTTTGATCGACAAAAGGTGTTTGCCTGTCCGTGTAATCATATTCACCGCATTTAACAGCATTGAGCCTGCCAGATAGTCAG
>JAOZRC010000576.1 GCA_029940345.1 Desulfobacterales bacterium | reverse complement strand
GAAAAGTATCGGCCTCTGATTTTTCATAAATGACAGACAACGTATCCAAATCAAAACGATTGCCCGCACACGCGGCCAAACGTAAAGCGTGCTGGGCGGATTCAGGCAGTTTTTTCAACTTGCCGGTCATCAATTCCGCCACATTATCTGTGATGCCAAGGATTCCAATTTTATCCGCATCCCATTGCCAATGGGCATTTTGCTCTTGTGTTGGATTCACAAAATAAAGCAAATCCTCTTCATACAGCGTCTGTAGAAATAGATTCACAAAAAACGGATTTCCGCCGGTTTTGCGCATGACCTTGTCCGTCAACGGCCTGACCGCTTCCGGGTTTTGGTGCAAACTGTCGGCAATCAGTCGGTTGATGTGTTCAAAAGCCAGGGGCTTTAAGGTGATCCGGTTAATCGTGACACCTTTTTCACGGAGCTTGTCCAGCGTCGTCATTAAGGGATGGGCCGGGCCTGCTTCGTTATCCCGATACGCCCCGATAAAAAAAAGGGCGTTGATCGCCTCATCGGTTGTCATCCATTCCAATAACTTAAACGTGGCCGAATCCACCCATTGCAAATCATCCAGAAATAAGACAAGGGGATGTTCCGGCAGGCAAAACACTTGCATGAAGTTTTGAAAAACCAGATTGAAACGGTTTTGGGTTTCCGCCGGGCCCAATTGTGGCGCCGGCGGCTGCCTGCCGATGATCCATTCGATTTCCGGAAGCACATCGACAATGACTTGTCCGTTAGATCCCAAGGCGGTGAGGAGTTTTTCTTTGCAAACTGAAAGCCGTTTCACACTTTCGGTAAGCAATTGTCGGACTAATTCTCTAAAAGCATTGACAATCGCACTAAAGGGGATATTACGCTGGAATTGGTCTGATTTGCCTGAAATAAAATAGGCCTGTTTCACAGTCAGCGATTTATAAATCTCTTTTACCAATGCCGATTTGCCGATACCGGAATGGCCGGCAACCAACATGATTTCCGTTTTGCCGGAAGCGGCCCGTTCAAAGGCAGAAAGTAAAATGTCTGTTTCATGTTCGCGGCCATAAAGTTTTTGCGGAATTTGAAAACGATCTGAAATATCTTTCAGAGCCAGACTGAAGTGGCTGATTTTACCTGTTTTCGCAAACTGAAGTTTGCACTCCTGTAAATCGGCTTTGATTCCCCAGGCGCTCAGATACCGCTTTTCGGCTGTTTTTTCTAATAATTTCATGATAATATTAGAAAGCTGCGGGGGAAGATCGGGATTGATTCGGTGCGGGGGCTGCGGCCGTTTGGCAATGTGGCAATGCACCGTTTCCATCGCATCCGTCGTGTCAAAGGGTACGACACCGGTGAATAATTCATACAATGTCGCGCCCAGGGAATAATAATCGGTGCGATAATCCAGAGCGCGATTCATACGCCCGGTTTGTTCCGGAGAGATGTATGCTAAAGCGCCTCCCAGCACATCCGGATTTTTAAGTGTCAGATGTTGTTTGGGTAATTGGGTGGAAATCCCAAAATCAATGATTTTCAGCACTCCGGAAGCGGGATTCAAAACGATATTGGAGGGGCAGATATCCTTATGAATGATATTTTGGGCATGAATCCGACCCAAAATTCCGGTGATACAAATGGCAAACGTGAGTTGTTCATCAAGCGTGAAAGAGCGCTGCTCGTCTGACCATATTTTAAGGGACTCGCCCCCAAAATCCTCAAGCTGCATCACCAGCGTATTTTGGTGTTTTTCGAGACTGTAAGCTTTGATAACGCCTTCTGAACCGGCTAAACGGCGCGTGATGTCATATTCCTGGCGGTAACGCGTCAATTTTTCCGGCGGCGGATAGTCATCTCTCAGGACTTTAAGAATCACCGCAAGGGTATCTTTTTTGCGCATCGCACGATAGACTAACGAATTAGCGCTTTGGTAAATCAGTTTGTCAATTTGATAACCGGGAATATTCAACATCTGCGCATTTGAGCTTTGCATCGATTCATCTATCTGATTATAACGGATTTTGTTGATTGCTTAATTATATATGGTTAGCAACATAAAGCGGGACACATTGCAGAGCGGAAAGCTGTTCCGCTCATGGGGAGTGAACGGTTACCTTTTGATGTGTCCTGTCCTATGTTGGAAGCCCCTTGTAACAATAATTATCTGAAAATCTGTAATTTAAGTTCATGCTAAAGTTCAAACCACTTTCCAATCCGCCACATTGCGCTTTTCCGTATCGAAATTGATTCCCATAAGAATAATTTTTTTACCGCTTTGTTTGAATTTATGATCATAGCCTTTGGCGCGAATTTGACAGATTCCGGCTTCGGCACTCTGATCACACTTGAATTCAATGATATAAATTTTATCGGTGAATTCCATCACCAGATCGATACGGCCGTGGCAGGTCAACATTTCACTGTGGGCATTCACTCCTGAAGCGCTGACCATCAAAAAAAATGCCGTGTGAAAATAGGCTTCGTCTCTTTTACTTTCCAGAGTATAAGGAATAGAAGCAAATATAGCGGTTACGGTTTCTATAAACGCATCAAAGTCTTCCTGTTGCAAATAGGCGGAGAGCCGTAAAAAGAGAGACCGATCACTTCCATTCCCTGGAATGTATGCAAACATCAGGAATTTCAGGAAGGAAATTCTTACTTCCTGATTTGGATAATGAAACGAATAGATATCATCTTTGACATCTTTGATTGTGATATATCCGGTTTGAAACAGAAGAGCTTCCGGTTGGAGATGTTCGATGTCATAAACGCTGAATATAAGCTCGTCTAACTGAAGATTTTCAATTTTTATCACCGGATAGTCACTTTCCTTCAGCAGATTCACCAGAAAGGTCGGTGTACCGGTTTCAAACCAGTAATTTTTAAAGTTTTTCTTTTTAAGCGCTGAAAGCACTGAAAACGGATTGTAAACACGGATATCACGTTCCGAAAACCGATATCCGTCATAATGGCGCGCGAGTTCAGCCATGATGTGTTCTTCCGAAAGGCCTTTCTTTTCGGCAAAGCGTTTTACGAAAGGTCTGAAATACGTTTCCATTTCATTCTGGGTATAACCCAACATGTCCGTGTATGGTTCCGCCATCGTGATATCTTCGAGATTGTTGAGTTCCGAAAAAATTGAAACCCGGCTGAACTTGGATACGCCGGTAATGAAAACGAACCGCAATGCCGCCGCAACATCCCCGTCTTTGATAACACCCAGAAAATATTTCAGGATATCACGATTGGCTTTGGCGATTTCCAAGGCTGTTGCGCCTTTTCCCAGATGGTCAATCAAAGGTTTGTCATATTCATCGATCAGAATCACGACATGTGTTCCGGTTTTATGGTACAATGCAAGAATCAGTTCTTTAAACTGCTCTTTGATCAACGGCGCATCGGATATCACATCATAATAAGCGGCTGTTTGGGCGAGCATCCGCCGCAGACCCTGTTTCAGATTCTCCTGCGTATCATGGCTGATACCGTTAAAATCCATAAACACGACAGGATGCGGCTTCCATTCCCATTGTCCGTGTTCGGCGATCCATAATCCGTCAAACAGTTCCTTGCGGCCTTGAAACAGACACCTGATTGTGGAGACAGTCAGAGATTTGCCGAATCTGCGCGGGCGGGATAGAAAAAAGTACTTGCCTTCATCTATCAATTGAAAAATATGACGGGTTTTGTCCACATAAACACATCTGCCAGCACGGATGCTTTCAAACGATGCGTCTCCGATGGGCAGTTTTTGAAGTTTTGCCATCAGATGCTCCTTTCGGATGATAGTGATATGATTATGATGATTACCTTATTCACATCCCTATAATAAAAAAATTGGCAACTCAACCTTTTATTTTTTCAGATGTTTTCATGAATCAAACGCACTTCCATTGTCCGAGAGCATAAACGATGATTTATAGCCCCATGATTTGAAGTGATTGCCATCTTTGTCAACTGGTTGATTATGGAAGTGTTTGATTCACGA
>JAOZRC010000054.1 GCA_029940345.1 Desulfobacterales bacterium | reverse complement strand
CCCTCGCTCTCACACTTTTTCGCTTCGATCACGACTTTCCAAACAGGCTCTAAGGGAAACCACTCTTCAAGTGAAACTGGTGCGGTGTTATTTCACAGAGTCAACAGCATCAAATTCTTCATAATTTTCTTTTTCATTGCCATTTATATAAGAGGGTAACGGTTCGTTTGCTTTACTGATATCGTCAATAAAATCGAACTCAACATATTCACCATCAGGGGGGTCTTCCAAGTCGGTCCCAGATGGCGCTTTAATTTCTATCGTATCAATAATATCGGAATATTCATCATCTGTAAATTCAAATTGCTTATCATCCAGCATAGCTTCATCTGAATCATTTAGCGCCGGAATACCATAGGCGGCCAAATTGTTCGGTTCCGGAGGTTGCGGGCCAGTCGGTTGCGCAACGACAACCCGAGTGGCAATTTTAATAATTCCTTTACTTTCCAGAATCTTGCCAAGAACATCCTGTATAACACCCAACTGTTCCGGTTTAAACAGGTCTTTCGCCAGCCACTCCTCTAATTGATCCACCGCTTTTCCGGCAGAACCTGCAGCCGTCTGACATTCAAGCAACTTTCCTGCGGCTTCGACGCGATACGCCTCATCCTCCATCAACGCGCTTAATTGCATCAACGCATCTTCAAATTGGCTGTCATTCATCAGCGCGACAGCGGTTTCAAGGGGGTTGGCTTTCCCCGTACTATCCTTCGCTTGATTTTCCAACTGCGCGCCCAGAACCAGTTCCTCGGCACCTTCATTCAACCCAGATAAAAGCTTCTCGGCCTCAGCCAATTCATCATTGATCCCCGCTTCATCTTCATCATCAATATCCAGGGCATTTAATTTCGATTTGATTATCGCAATTAAATTTTTTTTCCCCTTTATAGCATCGTTACTTTCCAGCAATTTTAATGCAGCAGAATATTTATCATACGACTCGTTTAACAGGTCCTGAGTCTGATACAGTTTGGCTTCTTTGATATATTTTTTAACCTCCGCTCGGGTGGCAACCAATTCGGAGGCGTCATCTAGAATGGGCGCAAGATCGGCGTCATCAAACTCAGTATCATTTCTGAACAACGATTCTTTGATACTGGAAACATCTTCAGGCAACGGCTCTATTTCGACTTCATCTTCTGCGGTCGCACGGGGGTCTTTCTCATCTCCCTGTTGGTGAATGCTTTCTTTTACCAGGGCAATATTTTCTTCAACCGTTTTTTTAGTGTGGGGATCCAGTGTGGGATGTTGGGTTAGAATTTGTTCATACGCATCCAGGGCCTCCAGATGTAATCCCATGGATTGGTAGACTTCGGCATTGTTTAACATTGAATTTACAACAACGGAGATGTTATCAGCCATATTTACGCTCGCTTATTTTGCTTGGATATTTACGTTTAATCACAAGGTTTCAAAGTTAGATGAATACATAATATTTTTTGTAAATATACAACATGCAACATTGAATTTGCAAGAACTAATTTGACCATAATATAGAAGGTTAAGTCAATATTCACCTTTGTGTACTAGCCGTAATACGCTTTATACCAATCAATAAATCGTGCTATGCCGGTTTCAAGAGAAGTTTGCGGTTTAAATCCCGCATCACACATCAGATCATCTACATCCGCATAAGTTGCCGGTACATCTCCCAATTGTAAATCAAAGAATTCTTTTTTCGCTTTTTGCCCCAAAGCGTCTTCTATAATTTCAATAAATTTCATTAATTCAACCGGGTTATTATTGCCAATATTATAAATTTTATAGGGTGCATAAGATGTTCCGGGATCGGGAGAATCTCCGTTCCAAGTCGGGTCAGGCTTTGGCAGGGTGGCTATTATCCGGACGACGCCTTCAATAATGTCATCAATATAAGTAAAATCCCTCTGCATCTTACCGTGGTTGAACACTTTTATGGGCTTGCCTTGCAAAATAGCGCGGGTAAAAAGGAACAGCGCCATGTCAGGGCGCCCCCAAGGGCCATAAACGGTAAAAAAGCGCAGCCCTGTACATTTCATTTGAAACAGATGACTATATGTATGCGCCATAAGTTCATCAGCTTTCTTGGTTGCGGCGTAAAGCGATACCGGGTGGTCAACATTATGATGCACCGAAAATGGCATTTTGGTATTGGCGCCATAAACAGAACTTGAAGATGCGAATACAAGATGCTTGACGTCGCTAAATCGACAGCATTCGAGCAGGTTGACAAATCCCACAACATTGGCATTGATATACGCATGCGGATTTTCTAAGGAGTAACGCACACCTGCTTGAGCTGCCAAATTGACCACGGCATCAAAAGTATTCTCCTTGAAAAGAATCTGCATACCGGGCAAATCGGCCAGATCCAGTTTAACAAAACGAAACTCCTTGTGTCTGATCAATTGATCCAAACGCGCTTTTTTTAATCTGACATCATAATAGTCGTTTAAAATATCCAGCCCGCAAACCTGGCATCCGTCAGCCAGCAGCCTCTTGGAAAGATGGAAGCCGATAAAACCGGCTGCACCGGTGACTAAAATGCGTTTAAATTGAGAATTCATTTTCCCCCAAGTCTCCTTTTTTAACTATTTTTACAGGATTTAACAGTAGCATATTGTAAAGTGGCTACCAGCACAAGGCGGGATAAAATGAAGCGGAAAGCCGTTCCGCTTCTTCGACCTTGATGCGGCTATGAACGACGCGGAACAGCTTTCCGCGTTACATTAGTGTCCCGGCTTATGGTTGGTAGCCTGTAAAGTGATTTCAAGCCCCTGTTCAAACGAATATTCAGGCGAAAAGCCCAATGTTGATCTGACGCACTCAATGTCAGCAAGTGATTCGCGAATATCTCCGGATCGGGCCGGCTGATATTCCGGTTTGATTTTCAATGCCGTCATCGCGCATATCATTTCCCAGAGTTGGTTAATTGTCGTTTGTTTCGCAGACCCAATGTTAAACACTTTTCCGCAAGCATCGTCATCGTAGGCTGCTAATAAGTTCACACGAACAACGTCTTTGACAAAAATAAAATCGCGGTATTGATTTCCATCACCGTATATTAACGGTTTAGCCTGTGATGCCGCTTTGGACATAAAAATCGATATTACACCGGAATATGGAGATGATGGGTCCTGACGCGGACCGTAAACGTTAAAATACCGTAAGCACGCCGTTTTCACCCCATATAAATCATTGTAAACTTTCGCATTTAACTCTCCGGTCAATTTTTGCACCGCATAAGGGCTTAATGGCAACGGCATCATTGTTTCAACTTTGGGCAATTGGGGGGAATCTCCGTAAACTGCGCAAGAGCTGGAGATTACCACTTTTTTTACATCGAACTGGCGCGCAACCTCAAGAATTGAAAGCGTCCCAAAATCATTAACCATCGCTGAATCAATGGGTTGCTCCACTGTTTGGGTGACAGAGACAACCGCAGCCAGATGAAATATCACCTCAATACCTTGAACGGCCTTGTTTAAGATATTCTGATCACGTATATCGCCTTGGAAAAAAGAGATTCGCTCCCAAACATGCGCTAAATTTTTCCGGTTGCCCGTTGACAGGTTATCAATAACGGCGACTTTAACTCCCTGGGCTAATAATTCATCGACAATATGGGAGCCGATAAAGCCCGCGCCGCCGGTGACAAGCGCACTTTTAAAGTTTAACTTCATACTGCCGGATCCTTCCTAAAATAAGGAATGGGGACGAAATAATTTCCTCAAGTAGGCGCGCAGATTTGGGTCAGATTTGCCCGATCTCTGATCACAAAAGTTGAAGGAATAGCAGGCTATTTTGATACTTTTGTGATCAGAGATCGGGTAAAGGTGGCCCGAAGCTGTGATGCATAATTGGGGAAATTATTTTGTCCCCGTTCCTAAGCTGGCACTCTTCATACCAGGCTAAAAGGCAATATTGACTTTTAAAATGAATAACGTTAAATTGATACTATAAATAGCATTAAAGTTGAGCATCCTTCATTGAGCTGTTTACACTTTTAAGATGGAGTGCCAAACTTACAGTTTGGCAGTTTCAAGTACAGCCGTTTATCAACCGTATCAACCGCCAAACTGTAAGTTTGGCACTCCGCAAGAAAGTGTAAACTGACGAATGAAGATGCCCAACATTGATGGTCTCGTAAAAAGTCAGGAATTCGTCATTTTCTTAATTTCGCACCTAATGATTTCAATAGGTTACAAGTCTGATTTTTAGAATTTTGACTTTTTACGAAACCATCAACATTTAACTGAAAAATAAATGAAGGGCACCAACAAGTAAAAATGAAAACATACATTACCATTAAACTGTTTGCAACACTGAAAAAATATTTACCCGCATCGGCTGAACATCACCCCATTAAGTCCGGCGTAACCGTTGGCGAACTACTTAATGAACTGCAAATTCCGGCCTCTCTGACCAAACTTATCTTTATTAACGGTAAAAAAGGCGATTCGACCTCGGTGCTTAACGGCGGAGATAGGGTTGGTATTTTTCCACCGGTAGGGGGAGGATGATCAAATGAACACTGAAACTATAAATATTTTAAAAAAAAAGGCGACCCCTGCAAAATTTCCTGATGGCGTTGTTTACACCTGTTTGTCCACCCCATTGATCAAACAGATAGCGTTATCTTTGAAAGTCAGCATCCGCGATTTGGAAATTACGGCACTGGCTGAAAATATTATCCCGGAACGTTATGTTCGCAACATGCGAATGTTATCAACCACTGACCAACAAATGCTTCTGAAAGCCCATGTCTGTATTATCGGATTAGGCGGACTGGGCGGAACGGTTGTAGAAGTATTAGCCCGCATGGGTGTTGGGACGCTCACACTGATCGACGGCGATACATTTGAAGACCATAATCTCAATCGCCAATTGCTTGCGACAGAAGAAACCCTTGGCGTCTCAAAAGCCGAAATTGCCTGTTTAAGAGTAAACGCCATTAATTCATCTGTCACTGTTCACTGCCATGATCAATATCTGGACAATTCGAATGCCGACGCGCTGATGAAAGCATGCGATGTAGCTGTAGACTGTCTGGATAATATCCCCGCCCGCTTTATTCTTGAAAAGGCTGCTAAACAATTGAATATTCCGCTTGTTGCGGCGGCCGTGGCAGGCATTACCGGCCATGTGACAACTATCTTCCCTCAAGACGACGGTTTAAAACAGATTTACGGCAATTCGGAAAATATCCGTCCCAAAGGCGCGGAAACTATCTTAGGATGTCTGGCCCATGCGGTGATGGTGATTGCATCTTTGGAATGCACCGAAGTCATGAAAATAATTTTACAAACAGGTTCCCTTTTAAGAAATAAACTAATGTTGGTCGATCTGACGGATTATACGATTGAATGTTTAGAACTGTAAATCGAAGATCGTAAGGACGTTTTGGCATCCTTCAAAATAGCTTGAAAGTAGTTTACACCGTTTCTATTTCGTCCCTACGGGACTTGTTGTGCTGTTAAGCCTTTTTTCTATAGATATGATGTCCCTAACGGGACAAAGTGTAAACCGACGAATGAAGGATGCTGACGTTTTCAACCTATTTTTCTTTTTTCCGTTTCCAATTCAATGCCGCTGCATAGACTTCATTACGAGGGACACTATATTTTTTGGAAATCATTTTGGTTACTACAGAAATTTTAGCACCCGAACACGTCAGTTCTTTTTGAATCTCAGCCTGGACTATTTTAGACATTGCGGCTTTGTCTTGTTTAAACCCGGAAACAAGAAGGGTGCATTCTCCCTTAATGGCGGGACGTTGTTGCAAAATCGTCATTATTTCCGATAAACGTCCCCGAAGAAACTCTTCATAAATCTTGGTCATCTCTCGACCTAAAACGGCATATCGATCCCCCCAAACATCAATCAATTCCTGTAAAAAAGTTAAAAGACGCTTTGGCGATATATAAAATACAATCGTCGCTGTTTCTGTAGCCAAGTTGTGCAATTGCAGACGCCGTTTTGTTTTTTTAGGGGAAGGAAAACCAATGAAAATAAAAATATCCGTGGGCATACCCGCGGCGCTAATCGCTGTAATGGGTGCCGATACGCCCGGTATCGGAACAACTTTGACAGTATTGGCGATTGCTGCCTTAATCAATCGAAAACCTGGATCCGCCACTGTGGGCGTTCCGGCATCTGAAACCAAAGCGATTGCCACGCCGGTTTTTAATTTTTCAATCAACTCCGGCGTGCGACGCTCCTCATTGTATTCGTGGTAAGAAATCAGCGGGGTTTTAATATTATAAGAACGAAGCAGTTTTCCCGTATGCCGGGTGTCTTCGGCTGCAATCAGGTCTGCCTGTTTTAATATTTTGATTGCTCGAAATGTGATGTCCTCCAGGTTGCCGATAGGCGTTGCGACAACGTAAAGGCAAGCATCCTGGTTATTTTTTGGGGGAGGTGTACTAATAATAGGCGAGTTCAAATGCATTTTTAAGAATCGTTATTTCCGGCTTGCGTTTTCCATTATTCGCTTTGTACATGCGTATAGCGATAACATCAAAACGCGCCTTGACATTGACCAAACGCTGATCTTTCAGATAGTGAAGCGCCGCCATGGAAATTTTTCTTTGTTTGGTTTTGGTAATCGCTTTTTCAGGGGAGCCATAACGGTCAGATCGACGGGCTTTAACCTCTGCGAATACAATCACATCTTTATCCCTGGCGATGATATCAATTTCACCTGCCGGTGTACAATAATTAGATGCTAAAATTTTATATCCCTGTTTGACTAAAAACTTCGCGGCCAATAACTCACTTTGCTGACCAAATTGTTGTTGGGTGCCAGACATAAGAATAATCCATTACGCTTAATTAACAGATTTGCCTAAAGCATCCTGGATTGAGACAGCCAAATCGCCAATACTTAATGGCTTCATCAGGAATCCGCGTATCCCTAGTTCATGTGCTTTTTCGCATGTAATCAGTTTGTTGAAGCCCGTGCATATAATGATTGGCATATCCGATCGAATTTGCATGATTTCTTTCGCCAGTTGCTCACCTGTCATTTTGGGCATTGTCATATCAGTGATAACAATATCAAAATTATCAGGTTGAGATCGAAAAAGCGCCAGCGCGTCAATTGATTCGGTTTTACTGACAACATCATACCCCAATCTTTCAAGCAATTGCTTACCCATATCCGCCAGCATCGGTTCATCATCAATGAAAAGAATTTTTTCGGTACCGCCAGGAAGAAGATCGTCGGATATCGGTTCTTCCACCACATCCGTTTCGAGGCGGGGAAAATAAATATTAAAGGAAGTTCCGATTTCGGGTTCGCTAACAACACTGATCGCACCGCCGTGCTTTTTAACAATACCCTGGACCACAGCCAATCCCAGACCGGTGCCGACTCCCTTGTCTTTGGTTGTAAAGTAGGGGTCAAAGATACGTTCCATCATATCCGGTTTAATACCATGACCCGTATCATTCACAGTAAGCCGGAGATAAGGGCCCTGTTCAATATCAGGAAGGGCCGCCGCTTGTTGTTCATCAAGTTCGACAGGCGTCAGGCAGACTTCCAAAGTTCCCGTAGGGTCTTTTTCCATGGCCTGTGATGCATTTGTGCAAAGATTCATCATCACTTGATGAATTTTGGTCGGATTACCCATAATCACCATACCGTGGGACTGAATCTGTTGAACGATATCAATGGTTGAAGGTAATGATGCACGTAAAAGTTTTAACACTTCTTTGATGATAGGGCCGATCTGAATAAGATTGATCTCTTGATCATTATGGCGGCTGAAAGTCAATATTTGCCGCACCAGGTCTTTGGCACGGTCACAAGCCCGGATGATCTGGCTTACATGATTCAACGCCTTGTTTTCACTCGGAATTTCAAACTGAGCTAACTGGGCGTAGCCATAGACGGCACCAAGGATATTATTAAAATCATGCGCAATACCGCCAGCTAAGGTGCCGATGGATTCCAGTTTATGAGCTTGGCGGAGTTGGCGCTGCAGCCGCGCCTTTTCTCTTTCGGCGGCTTTGCGTTCACTCAAATCTCTGATAATGCCAACCGCATTCTGACGCCCTTTGAATTTTACGGCCGAAAGAGAGAGTTCCACCGGAAATTCGGTTCCGTCTTTTTTCAGCACATTTAATTCAATATGCCTTCCGTTCGCGCTATCGGTATTGCCATTTTTAAAGATTTCAAATCCCTTGCGAAAGATATTATGATAATCATCAGATACCAGGAGGGACTGAAACTCCTGCCCTTGTATTTCTTCGCCAGTGTAGTTGAAAGCCCTTTCGGCGGACGCATTCATATAGGAAATATGCCCTAAATCATCCATCATAACGATCGGGTTAATCGCCGAAGCGGTAATTGTTCTGAATTTAGCCTCACTCTCTTTCAGGGCTTTTTCGGCCTGCTTTTGCTTAGTAATGTCAATAAACATACAGTGGCTTTGCAAAAACCGTCCCATTTCATCATAGCTGACGTTTCCTTCAAACAAAACAATCAGTGAACTCCCGTCTTTTTTAAGAAGTTCAAACTCTTCGCTATGAATTTCACCATCGGTGCTGAAATATGAAAAAGCTTGCCAGTAATGTTCAATGCAATTGGGTGCTATAAAATCACCGAACCAGCGGCCGATAACTTCTTCCCGGGAATATCCCATCGTGTCAAGCCACGCCTGATTGACATCAATAAAATGGTCATTAATATCCAAAGCCTGATAACCCAAAGGCGCTTTTTCATAAAGCAAGCGGAATTTCTGTTCGCTTTTACGCAACGCCTTGGTTCTTTCCTGGATTAATATTTCCAGTAGGTCTCTCTCTTTGCGCAATATGCTTTCCGCTTTTTTTATACGCAACATAACATTAATTTGCGCAACCAATTCATTCGTATTGATTGGTTTGGTAAAAAATGCATCGGCACCCAATTCAAACCCTTTTATGCGATGCTGAACTTTCGCGCGGATAGCGGTGAGCATAATCACAGGGATATGTTTGGTGAATTTATCCGTTTTGAGTTTTTGACAGACTTCAAAACCATCCATTTCGGGCATTTTGATGTCAAGAAGAATGGTATCGGGCAATTCCGCACGAGCTTTATCAAGACCCTCACGGCCTGATCGGGCAGTCATAAAAGAGCAATCAGGTATCTCTTTTTTTAATAGCGCCGATAAAGTGATCAAGTTGTCCGGTTCATCGTCAATTGCAAGAAGTTTTACCATTTTCTATTCCTCGGGCTTCCGTATGGCATCGCAGTGTTCCTTAACCCCTTTAAAGCTGCGGCGATGAATAAGGCTGATTCCGGACGTTCGGATCGCCTTTTTATGCGCTTTGGTGGGATAGCCTTTGTGCCTGGCAAATTCATATTGGGGATAATCCTGATGGTGTCTTTGCATCAGTCTGTCTCGTGTGACTTTAGCGACAACGGAAGCCGCCGCAATCGAAACACTCAGTGAATCACCCTTAATGATCGGTTGCTGGGGAAACACTGATGGAATGCTAAAATTACCATCTATGAGGAGGTAATCGGGACGCGGGTGAAGGCTATTTACAGCAAGAGCCATCGCCTGGAGAGATGCCTGGAGGATATTGATGCGATCAATCACATTCGGTCCGATCACACCAATACCAACCGAAACAGCATAAGTATATATTTGAGAATATAAGTTTTCTCTTTGAAAGGGCGTTAGCTTTTTAGAATCATCTAATCGGTTAATTGAAAAAGTGGAAGGCAGGATGACAGACGCAGCAACAACAGGACCTGCCAAGGGGCCGCGTCCAGCCTCGTCAACACCCGCAATAAATATGTAACCATTTTTTGCGGCAGTTTTTTCAAATTTCCACCGGTTTGGTTTCATTATCAAAAACCTGCTATGGCCAGACCAATAATCAGTTTAGACGCCGCTCTTTAAGACGTGCCGCTTTTCCCCTTAGATTGCGCAAGTAATAAATCTTGGCCCGGCGCACCTTACCATGCGTTACGACCTCGATTTTATCAATAATCGGAGAATGCAGCGGGAATATGCGTTCAACCCCGACCCCATAAGAAACTTTTCTGACTGTAAATGTCGCATTGGTCGTGCCGTTGTGTTTGCTAATCACAACGCCCTGAAAAACCTGTATACGTTCTTTTTCGCCCTCCTTGATTTTTACATGAACCTTAATCGTGTCTCCTGCGTTAAAACGCGGGTGGTCCGACCGCATCATTTCTCTTTCCAACTGTTTGATTGCTTCCATTTTTTCTCCTAATATATTGTTATAAATCGTTTTTTGATTTTATACGCTGCACGCTCATAGATGACTGTGTAAAGTTTGCACTCGATCTAGAATAATAGATGCTGCGGATCGCACGGCCAAGTGATTATAGCCTGTCTCTCCCTCACATGTGTCTCCCTGGATGGGTTCGAGGATGTAATCGGCCTGCTCAAAACATGGCTCGGCAAGCCCCCAGGCAGTACCAAAAACCAGAACTAATGGTGCTGCACCGGAAAGCATTTTGCCCAATTGGCAAAAACTTATGTTATTCGGATGTGACGCCGCACTGGTTACAACGGTTTTGGGCAGTTTCGCATCACGTTGATAAATAGCCTGGCAAACCTGATCAAGGGAATCTTTTACCCGAACGACTTTAAGCGCTTCCCGCCTTAAAGGATTATTCACAGCTCCGACCCCGCTAATCCAATGAGAAACAAGCCGTGTAATCAATTTTTGTTGATCGGCTAACGGTGTAGCCACATAAAATCGGTCTACACCATAAGTACGACAGGCCCTGGCTATATCATGCAAATCCAGATTTGTCACCGCTGATGAAATCACCTCATTATTTTTGTTCACCACTGGGTAATGAACCAATGCGACATATAGTTTAGCCCTGAATGAGGTCATCAAGCTCCTGACGCCAATTTTTTAAAATTTCCCGTTCAGTGTCTGAAAGGGGCCGGTCTATCAACATATCCGGCCTTTTTAAAAATGTACGAATCAACGTTGTTTCTGACCGCCATTTTTCAATTTCCCCATGATTGCCGGAAATAAGCACTGGGGGAACATCAATACCCTCAAAAGTGCGCGGCCTGGTATAATGCGCGTGTTCTAGAAGATGGTCGTTGAAGGATTCATTTACCGCTGAATCCGGGCTGCCAAGGACACCGGGAAGCAAACGCACGACCGCGTCGATAATCACCATCGCGGCCAATTCACCACCGGTTAGGATAAAATCGCCAATCGAAATTTCTTCATCAACGTAATCACAAAAAATGCGCTCATCTACGCCTTCATATCGGCCGCAGATAAAAATAAGCCCTTTTGATTCAGCTAAAGCGCGCGCTTTATGTTGATTGAAACATCCTCCCTGGGGGGATAACAAAATCGTCAGAGCGTCTCCCATTTCCAAACGAGCGGCGCGAATGGCTTCCGCCAGGGGTTCGGGTTTCATTATCATACCGCTGCCCCCGCCGTAAGGTCGATCATCCGTCATACTATGCCGTCCGCGGGCATGATCCCTGATATTGGCTGCCGAGACCTTAATCATATCTCGTTCAATTGCCCGGCGTACGATTCCATGTTTCCAAAACAGGTCAAACATCTCGGGGAAAATAGTCAAAACAGTAAAGTTCATCAGAATTAGAAGATAAAAGCCCCGAAATACGTTCTTTCGATAGTTTCCGCCTTTACAATCCTTCAGGCAGGTCCACTATCATGGTTTGTCGTCTCAAATCAACCGATTGCACTACGGATTCGAGCGCCGGGATTAATGTTTCTTTGATCGGATCATCGGTGTCACTCCTGACAACATAAACATCATTGGCACCCGTTTGGAAGACAAATTTAATTCGTCCCAGATATTTATCTGTGATCGTAAAAACTGAAAGTCCGATAATATCTGACCAATAGTAAACCCCCGGTTCCAGCTCCGGAAGATTCGCCCGTTCGATAAAAAGTTTACAGCCCGTCAACGCCCGAGCCTGTTCACATGTGTTTATCCCTTTTATAGATAAAAGTAATTGGTTTTTATGCGGTTTGATTTCGAAAATACGATAGCAAGTGTCATTGCCGTTCGCATCTTTGATAATCAGTTTGGTTGCGGCACGGTATGTCTCAACTGATTCGGCCCAAGAAAATACTTTAAGATAACCTTTAAGCCCATGGACGCCGACAATTTTTCCAATAGCGACAAGATCGTTACACGCCACAAGCTTATTCAATAATTTCCAGAACTGTTCGTTTTTTTAACTTGCCGGAAGATGCGCTCAAAATGGTTCGCATTGCTCGCGCTGTGCGTCCTTGCCTTCCGATTACCTTGCCCAAATCCTCTTGAGCCACTTTAAGTTCCAATACCGATGTCTGGTTGCCTTCCACTTCCAAAACCTCAACTTGTTCAGGGTTATCAACTAACGCTTGGGCAATATATTTAATCAGCTCTTTCATAGCTCGTATCTCCTTTGTCGGCTGTTGAGAATTAAAGGGATTCCAGGTATCCTATTCAAATTAGATGGTAATGGCCAATAAGGAGTGCGAAAGTTAAGTGGAGCGGAGCGGAACGGTCTTTCGCAAATATAACATGCTGTTCCACGGATTCAGCCCCATGCGAAAAACATAATTTTCGCACTCTGGAACTGCACTTGGCCATAATTTGTGAACAGGATACGATTTCAGTGTTATCTATTTTGGCTACCAACATAAGCTGGGACACTAAATGTAGTCGTAGGTTGGGTTGCCTTATGTGGGTAGCCTCTATTTTAACAAGATATTAAATCGCTGACCCTAATTCGTCACCATGCCCTGATTATCTTTTACCTCGACTGTGCAATACTTGAAGTGTATAGTTACTTGATAACAGATTTAAACCATTGAAATTGACAAAGTCAATGCTATATTTCCAGTGCTATTTATCTCAGTAACTTACGAGAAATTACGACTGACCAGTTTTATGTTGCGCCGTTTGTAAAAACCCCCTCTTTTTTTAAAATATTTTTCACCGTATCAGTGGGAATTGCGCCCTGCTCCATCCAATATTTAACGCGTGCCTCTTTATAAGTGACTTCCGCGGGATCTCGTAATGGATTATATGTGCCTACGGTTTCCAAAAATTTTCCATCCCGCGGGCTTTCAATATCGGCGACAACGATCCGATAAAATGGCCTCTTTTTAGCTCCGTGCCGAGCCAATCTGATTTTCACTGACATAGTCTTCTCCTTAAAAAGGCAGCATACCGCGTCCCAGGGCGCGCATACCGCCTTTGTTCAATTTTTTCATCATTTTCATCACCTGGGTGTAATTTTTCAGCAATTTGTTCACATCTTGAACCCGTGTCCCGCTACCATTAGCGATGCGTTTACGACGACTTCCGTTGATAATAGTGTGCTTGCGTCGCTCCTTGATAGTCATGGAGTTAATAATCGCTTCGATTTTTACAAGTTCATTATCATCCACATTCAGATTTTTTAACTGCTTGCCACCGCCTAAGCCGGGAATCATCCGGATCAAATCGTTTATTGAACCCATTTTACGGATTTGAACCATCTGATCCCGAAAATCTTCCAGTGTGAACTGATTTTTCCGTAATTTTTTTTCCAAATCAGCCGCTTTATCTTCATCAACCATTGACTGGGCTTTTTCAATAAAGGTTAGGATATCACCCATTCCCAGTATCTTGGAAGCAATTCGGTCAGGATAAAACGGTTCAAGGTCACCAGCTTTTTCGCCGATCCCTACAAATTTGATTGGTTTGCCTGTTATCGCCTTAATTGAAAGCGCCGCGCCGCCTCGCGCATCGCCATCTATTTTGGAAAGAATGACCCCCCCGATATCAAGCGTTTTATCAAAAGCGTCAGCGATATTGACGGCATCCTGACCTGTCATGGCATCGGCAACCAGTATTATATCAGAGGGACGCACCGCTTGCTTAATGCGCACTAATTCCGCCATAAGCGCTTCATCGACATGCTGACGACCGGCAGTGTCTATTATAAGCGTGTCATACCCTTCCTGCTGTGCAACGGTTTGCGCTTGCTGACAGATTGAAACCGCATCCGCATCCGGCAGCGAATCAAATACAGGCACGGAAAGTTGGGCACCCAATTTTTTAAGTTGCGTAATAGCGGCCGGGCGAGATACGTCAGCAGGCGCCAGAAAAGGTCTGTGTCCCTTTTTGCGTAAAAAAAGAGCGAGTTTGGAGGCCGTTGTCGTTTTACCCGAGCCTTGAAGTCCGACCAACATGACAGTTGCCGGCGATGTTCCTGACAAATTAAGTTCCTGGCCTTTTGAACCCATCAGGGACGTTAATTCTTCATTAACAATTTTGACGACTTGCTGCCCGGGCGTCAAACTGGCCATGACTTCCTGTCCGAGCGCCCTTTCTTTGATATCAGCAACCAGTTTTTTGACCACCCGATAGTGGACGTCGGCCTCTAAAAGGGCCATCCGAACCTCTCGAAGACCGTCGGCAATGTTCTTTTCCGATAATTTGCCACGACCTTTGAGCTTTTTAAAAGCCAAATTCAGTTTATCGCTCAATGCGTCAAACATAGTCTTATCTTTAAGTCGTTAGGTACTTTTCAACAAAATTTAAGCAGTATGCTTCCAATCAACATGAAATTATTGAAAATAATCTTTTGAAAATGCTATGTCAAGAAAATAAGCGTTTAAATTTTAGCAATGATTATTATATTGTCTCAATAACAGATAGGTTCGTAAAACTAAAAGCCTGTTTGAAAAGTCTTAGAGCCTGTTTGGAAAGTCGTGATCGAAGCGAAAAAGTGTGAGAGC
>JAOZRC010000575.1 GCA_029940345.1 Desulfobacterales bacterium | reverse complement strand
AATAACTTATAAATTCAACTAAAATTTAAATTTTTGTCCTGTACAGTGATTAACCGCACAGGTCGCATTTATTTATTGTCCTTCGTTTTCAGCCAAGCCGCCAGTCTTTCCAGCCCCTCTTGGGTGCTCACCCGCGGGGTGTAACCCAAGTCCCTGCGAGCGGCGCTGATGTCAAACCAATGACTGGTTGCCAGCTCATCAGCGACGAAACGGGTCATGCGCGGCTCGTTAGAAATTTTAAATAATTTGTAAACGATTTCAAAAAAAGTGCCAATTATCCAAGCGGTTCGATGGGAAACCGTTTTTTGCACCGGCGGCAGATCAGCGGCGTTTAAAATCGCATTGATCATCTCCCAGAGCAAAACCGGTTCGCCCTGGCTGATGAAATAGATATGACCCGACAAAGCGGCATTGGCGGTTAATTTTTCCGCAGCCAGGATATGCGCATCCGCGGCATTATCAATATAGATCGTGTCAACTTTGTTTTTGCCATCACCCACCTGGCGCAATTGCGACGCCTTGGCAATGATGCGCGGGACCAGGTGATTATCTCCCGGCCCCCAAATCAGATGAGGCCGCAGGATAATAGTTTTCAATTCAGAACAGGATGCTTGGACGACAGCCTGTTCAGCCAATGCCTTGGTTTGCGGATAGTTGGAATGAAAACGCCGGGGATATGGCGTACTCTCATCCACACCTTGCATGTCCGAACCGTCAAACACGACGCTGGGCGAACTGGTGTAGATCAATCGCTCTACACCGTGTTTTAAGCAGGCGGCAATCACATTTTGTGTGCCTGCCACATTGGGGAGGTAATAATCGCAATAGGCTCCCCATACGCCGGGTTTGGCGGCGATATGAAACACCAGGTCTTTGCCCCGCACCGCCCGTTCCACAGCAACCGGATCGCTAATATCCCCCTGTATCTGCGGAACATTCAAAGAAGTCAGTTCAGCATGTTTATTTCGTGAAAAGCTGGTAACCGATGCGCCCTGTTTGACCAGCCGTTTTACAATCGCACCGCCAAGAAAGCCGCCGCCGCCGGTGACCAGAATTTTTTCATCAACCTTTTGGGGCATCGCTGCCAACTCCTTTAATCCCCTGAAAACAATTCAAACCCAAGGATTGTACATTGAAGCGATTCTGACATATTTTATATGGGATTGCAACCGTCTAGTGATCGGTTAGGATTGAAACTCTTCTTCGTTATGTTTCTTACGAAGCTTAACAGGAGCTGTTTTGCGTTTGCGCATTTTCATGTTTAAGACCTCAACAAACAACGAAAACGCCATGGCAAAATAGATATAGCCTTTGGGAATATGCATCTCGAAAGCTTCACCCACCAGAGCCAGTCCGATTAGAAGCAAAAAACTCAAGGCCAGAATTTTTACGGTTGGGTGAGCTTCAACAAAGCGGGCGATTCCTCCGGCAAGAAAAACCATCACAATAACGGCAATGATAATGGCAATGACCATAATGGGCAGTTTATCGGTAAGGCCGATCGCCGTTATGACCGAGTCGAGCGAAAACACGATATCCAGGAGCATAATTTGGACAATAATCCCCATAAAAGACACTTGGCTTGACGTGTCCTGATCGTTTGCATGCCCGGCTTCGCCTTCAAGATTGCCATGTATTTCCAAAGTGCTTTTTCCCAAAAGAAATAAACCACCAGCAATAAGAATCATATCCCTGCCGGAAATTTCTTCCCCCAATATGGTAATCAGCGGTTCGGTGAGTCGCATGATCCAGGTCAGCGAAAACAATAGCCCAATGCGTGTTACCATCGCCAACAGCAGTCCCACCTGACGCCCGCGAGCCTGTTGTGATTCAGGCAAGCGTCCGGCGATAATAGTGATAAATATTATATTATCAATACCCAAAACGATTTCCAGCGCGGTCAGTGTAATAAGCGCTATCCATATCTGCGGATCAGTAAGCCATTCCATTTGTCAGTCTCCTTGTTGTGTTTCGCGTTTTCACAATATACTATCCCTTAGATGTACTAACGTTGACAACCTTGCTCAAATATGTTTAATAGCTTTGATGATGTATCAAATGACACCTAAACAGGTTTATAACCCCATGAATCTCATTTTTCAAGGTCAAAATAATGTTATCACCTTTTCCGTTTGATCGCAAACGTTGGCTTTTACTTTTAATTGATTTTGGCATTGTTATGGCAGCGACCAAAGCGACGCAATGGATTCGTTTCGGACGCTATTATGATATCTATTCAAGCGCCACCGGTGCCAGCCTGCTTACCATGGCGCTTTATATGATTATGATCTATATTTTCGATCTATACAATATCAGACGCCCTTTCATTAATAAAAGGACAGCCATTCGCACCGCTCTGGCGGTGATTACCGCCGGTTTATTTGCCATCCCGGTTTTTTATTCCATGCCACAATACAGATATGGACGCGGTGTGTTTCTTGTGCAAATGATCACGGTATGGTGTTTGATATTTGGCTGGCGCTGTATTTTTAATCTGGCTTTTATGAATCGGGAAGTAAAACGCCGCATTCTGGTGGTCGGTGCCGGATATGCAGGCAAAGCCTTGTATAACCTGATAAATTCAGTTGATACACCTTACCGGATTGTCGGCTTTTTAGATGATGACATCCGTAAGCATGGCGCAGCCGAGGGTCTGGCCACGGTTTTGGGAAAAACGGATCAATTGGTTGAGATTGCCGCAGCAGAAGATGTTAACACAGCCGTATTGGCGATCACCCACCATCGCCCGCCAGATCTGATTCGCAATATTTTGGAAGCACGTCTCAAAGGTATTAACATTACGGATATGCCCGCCGTTTACGAAGACCTTACAGGCGCGATACCAGTGGAACATCTCAGATATGATTGGCTGCTTATGGCCAATGGGTTTAATCTGCTTTCCAAACAATTGATCCGTAAAATAAAACGCTTAATTGATTTTAGCGTTTCAGGACTGCTTATGGTCGGCTCGGCGCCGGTGATGTTGGCAACTGCCATAGCCATTCGATTTGATTCCCCGGGGCCGATTTTTTTTAAACAGAAACGCGTTGGTCAAAATGAACGTATTTTTACAATCTGGAAATTTCGTTCGATGTGTGAAGATGCGGAAAAATCAGGCGCTGCCTGGACTGTCCTAGGAGACCGGCGCATCACCCGAGTAGGGCGATGGATTCGTAAGCTGCGAATTGACGAACTCCCCCAAATTATTAACGTGTTTCGGGGTGAAATGAGCCTGATCGGCCCAAGGCCGGAACGCCCGGAGTTTGTTCATGATCTGGAACGGGAAATACCCTACTACAGCGTACGGCATTATGTAGCACCGGGCATTACCGGTTGGGCGCAGGTAAAATATCGTTACGGCGCTTCAATTGCGGATTCCCTGAAAAAACTGGAGTATGATATCTATTATATTAAAAATATGTCACTTATTTTAGATACGCGCATTATGCTGAAAACAATACGGGTCATTTTCTTCGGAGACGGAGCCCGGTAAAATCAATTCCAATTGTTTAAGAGCCTGTTTGGAAAGTCGTGATCGAAGTGAAAAAGTGTGAGAACGAGGACAAATTTTCGCAAATTTTATGGCAATAGCCAGCCTATTGGCCTAAAATTTGCGTAAATTTGAACCGTTCTCACGCTTTTGCAGCCGATTTAAGACTTTTCAAACAGGCTCTAACATCGACTTGGGATGCATCGCTGCTGTTTCATTACTTTATGTATATAATCGGTAACTATTTCCTGGTCGCTTATACCATTTGCTAAAATTAAACTGCCATGCATTTTCTAAACCATAAGCCTAAAAAAGCGATGGTTTCATGTGTCAGTGTTCCTTTTAACATTGACATAAACGCTGATATTCTATAATGCTCCTACAAAAGGAAAATATTTTATTTCGCTGAATATTTCGGATTATTGCTTTCAAGAGATACGCTGAAGTAAATGTAAGTAACCGACCATAAGTTTTCTGGTTCTTTTCACCATTGT
>JAOZRC010000574.1 GCA_029940345.1 Desulfobacterales bacterium | reverse complement strand
ACCGACCTTCGGGTTATGAGCCCGACGAGCTACCAGACTGCTCCACCCCGCATCAAATTATCCTTACTTTATATTATTTTTATTTGCGCTTGTCAAGATATTTTATATGATTTCGTATCCAAACCCCATTTTTATTTTGAATATCAAGTTTTTTAAAACAATTCGGACGCCAACTTGATATCTTCGGGGCAAAATACGAAAAGACACTTGGCATCCGGTGACTGCACCGAACCATACACATAGTTGATATTTATTCCTTTTTCGCCAAACTTGAGCGCCATCTCGGCCAAAGCGCCCGGATGATTTTCAAGTTCGATAGCAATCACGGGCGATTTATCAAAAAGATAGTCTTTTTCAGAAAGAAGATCCATTGCCTGCTCCGTTTTATTCACCAAAAGCCTTATCAAGGCAAATGTCATCGAATCTTTGCGCATGGAGTTGTAACTCGCCGGAGATGCGATGCGGTTCAACGATTTGCCACGCGCTTTAAAAAGTTCTTTCACATAAGAAGACGCATCCTGGATCGTCAGCGCATCAATATTAATGTCATTTTGAGCAAAAAGTGACGTCAGTTTGCCAAGCTCACCCGGCTTATTTTTCATAAAAAGAGATATTTCCGTTCGAATCATTGCGATCACCCCCTGTTGATTATACGTTAATAATAATAATATTCAAAATACTGAAAAAAGGAAGTAAGATATATTCTTACATAGAAACCTGAAATTCATATTAGAAAAAGTCATCCGAGTCAATAGCTGTGGCTTTTTATACCCTTTTGTTATATAATAACAGTTTTTAACCTTCTTATTTGAAAAAAATGGCTATGCGTATTGATCTACATTGTCACAGTAAATACTCCCTTGACAACTCTTTTGAACCTGAAAAACTGATTGAACAGGCCCTTAAATTGAATCTGGATGGTGTCTGTTTTACGGAACATGATTCTTTGGAGGCGTCCGGGCCTGTGACTGAAATCAACGTTCCTGAAGGTTTTTATGTTTTCAGAGGGATGGAAATATCGACTGACAAAGGCCATTTGCTGGTGTATGGCCTCAAAGATGATTCATGGAACACCTGGTCGATGAACAATTATCCTGACGCCCAGGCAGTCATTGAAAGAATTCATCAGTTGGGAGGCGTCTGCGCACCGGCTCATCCGTTCCGTCCTTGTGATTCTTTCGGTGATACACTATTGTCTGAAAATGGTTTTGACGCGGTCGAAACGCACAACGGTCGCGATTCGTCTGACATGAATCGGAAAGCATTGGAAATTGCCCGGATATTAGGGCTTCCGTCCATAGGCGGCAGCGATTGCCATAATAAAAAACAGGTGGGCCGGGCATATACGTTGTTTGAAAATCCTGTATACACGTTAGAGGCTTTGGTCGACGAAATAAGGAAAGGCAATTGCCAGGGAAAAATTTTGGAACGTCATATCCTTAAATAGCGGCCCTGAACGACTTCATCACTCTGTTAACCCATTTTACTTAAAAGCTTGTCAAACGCTTTGGCAGGCGGCGAGAGCGGCTGGTTTTTACAATAAGCGAAACTGACGTCAAGGTAGAGATGTTCGTCTTTTAAGGCAACAGTCGTCAATTTATGCTGCGCCAACTCTTCAGTTACACACGCTTTTACCAGGATAGACACCCCCTCGTTTTGCTGCACCATTTGTTTAATCAATTCGTTGTTGCCCGTTTCCATCAGAATGTTCGGCGTGTTGCGGACGAATAAATCATTGACGTATTTGCGCGTTCCGGAACCGGTCTCTTTCATAATAAAGGGCTCTTTAACAAGCATTTCCAAGGATATGTGATCTCTGTGCGCCAAGATATGGTCGGTTGCCATAATAATGACCAGCTCTTCTTTCTTAAAAGGAACGAACACCACTTCAGGATGGTCAGTCGTCTTAGCGATCATGGCGACTTCGTTTTTAAATGTCACAAGGCTATTGACCATATCCAGCGAACTGCCTTCATCCAACAGAATTTTTATGTTTGGAAAAATTTTATGGAAGCGGGAAATCAATGCAGGCATCAGATAGCGCGCATACGTTTTAGTCGTTCCCAGGCGCAACACGCCTCTTTGTAAAGTGCGCATCTCTTCAATCGTATTTTCAATCTCTTTTTCATAGTTGATTATTGCGGCGGCGCATCCATAAAGCGTCTGGCCTTCATCCGTGAGGCATATCTGACGCCCTTGCCTTTTAAAAAGTTTCAGCCCGCATCGCTTCTCTAATGCTTTTACCTGGATGGTTACCGCCGGCTGCGTGATGCATAATTTCCTGGCCGCAGCAGTAAAATTCAGGTGTCTGGCAGCGTGATAAAAGATGCGTAGTTGGTTAAAATTAAGCATTGAGGGTTATGACCGATTTCGGGTTATTGTGATGGCGGATATTATTCAAATCTAATGGTGTAGTATAGATTTCGTTGTTCAATATCCGAGCAGGTATAAATTTTATTAATGATAGCATAAAAATTATTGAATTGACACTAATTTATAAATATAACATATAATGCATCAAAGTTAATTTAACTTCATTGGAATTCAATTAAATCCGCAAAGGAGGTAAGCCATGGCCGATCAAAATTTTCCCAATCCCCACGAAATTGAAACGATTCCGGGCACCGAAGGCTGGGAGCGAATGTATCCCTATCATTACCGTTTTTCTACGGATAATAAAGAACGGGAGGAATACGAGAACAATATGTTCTGGTTTAACGATGCACTGCATTATCCCGAACCGATGTATCCGTTTGATATTATCTGGGATGAAGCCTGGTTCCTGGCGCTCTCCCAGTTCAACACCCGCATTTTCATGGTGCCCCCGGCGTTAGGCGTCGATCATCGCATCATTAACGGCAATGTATATATCACGCCGGTGCCAGTGGCTGACCTGGAGGAAGTTGGCGCCAGAGTGCCTCTGTTTATGGAGCGAGCCGGTTATTATTATGAAAACTGGAATAAACTCCATGACAATTGGGAAAACAAGATGAAGGGAATTATTACCGAGCTAAAGGCGCTTGAAATCAATCCCCTGCCGGATATGGAGGAGCTATCTGTCGTAACCGAGGGTGTCGGAACTTCCAGCGGCTACACCCTTTTAAAAACGTATGATAAATTGATCGATCTGGGCATTCTTTGCTGGCAATATCATTTTGAATTTTTGAATTTGGGGTATGCGGCTTACGTTACATTTGTGGATTTTTGCACCAAGGCCTTTCCGGATATTCCCCTCCAACGCATTACCCAAATGGTTGGCGGCATTGATGTCATTATGTACCGCCCCGATGAAGAGCTGAAAAAGCTGGCCAAACTGGCCATTGAGCTGAAAATGGACGATCAGCTTGCCGGAGATGCTGATATTGATGCAATCGTCGAAACATTGAACGGTTCCGATAGTGGTCGTGAATGGCTGGCGGCTTGGAATAAGGCCAAAGACCCGTGGTTCTATGTTTCCACCGGCACTGGCTGGTATCACCATGACCTCAGTTGGAATGATGATCTGAACGTACCGCTTAATTCCATGCGTATTTATCTTGAAAAATTGCAAAAAGGTGAATCAATAGATCGGCCTTTGGCGAAAGTACAAGAGGAAAGCAAGCGAATTACAGAGGAATATCGCAGTCTGTTAAAAACCGATGAAGATAAACAGACCTTTGATCAACTGCACGGCACTTCCAAATTGGTGTTTCCGTATGTTGAAAATCATCTGTTTTATGTCGAACATTGGTTCCATTCGATTTTCTGGAACAAAATGCGCGATGTGGCTCGAATTATGAAAGGCCATAACTTTATCAATGACATCGAAGATATTTGGTTTATGCAACGCAGTGAGATTAAAGATGCGCTCTGGGATTTGGTCACCGGTTGGGCCACGGGTTCGGAGTCACGCGGGCCGACGTACTGGCCGAAAGAAATCGAATGGCGCAAGGGGGTTTACCAAAAATTTAAAGAATGGACGCCGCCCCCGGCTGTGGGAACGCCTCCGGAAAGTATTG
>JAOZRC010000573.1 GCA_029940345.1 Desulfobacterales bacterium | reverse complement strand
TTGGTCGTATTCAAAAATTGGATTATTTTTTTATACTTAGCCAATAACCTAAAGGATCGAAAAACTATCTACACGCTATTCAGCGTTCTTATACTCGTGGGTGTATTTCAGGCACTTCTGGGAATAGCTCAGTCGGTTAAGGGAGGTGCCGTTGGACTGGGGATGCTAGGAGAAGCACAAATTTTCAACATGGCGGCGGATACAGGGACTGTAAGCAGAATTGGCGGAACCATCGGTCATCCGAATAAGTTAGCCGGTTTTTTGGCCATATTACTGCAACTGAATTTGGCCTTTTTATACGCTTATATTCCAAGACATGCAAGATTTGCACTTGTTATCTCCTGTGCATTGATGACAATTACAATGATTCTGACATACTCACGTGGTGGTATGACTGGTATGGTGATTGGTGGGGCTTTTTCCAGTTGGTTGTGCTTAAACAAACGAAATGGGCATAAATTCATTAACGCCTTTATGGTTTTCTCAATTATTGTCGTTTTGTCGGTAACAAGTCTTACTTTGATCAAACCCCTCCAAACACGCTTTTTCGGAGATGATCACGGGTCAGCGGATCTCAGACCGGAAATGCGTCTGGTTGCCAATAATATTATTCGTCACCATCCTTGGTTCGGCGTGGGCTTAAATAATTATACATCGGCGCTTCGCCGCTACGATATTTCTAAAATGGCGGTGAGTCTGGAATTTCCAAAACCAGTTCATACAGAGTTCCTCCTGATAGCCGCCGAAATCGGTATTCCGGGTCTATGTTTTTTCATTATTATATTATTGGTTACTTTTTCGAATCTTTTTTTTATGGGGTTGTCACGGGCAGATCCGGTAATCCCTTTTCTGGCTATCGGTTTTTTATCAGCTTGGATGGGATGGCTTTTCCACCACTACTATGAATATGAATACGCTCTTTTTTCTAATCATATCTGGCTTTATATCGGACTCATCCAAGCCATGAAACGTTTCATGACTAAACAACCAACCCTGTTTCTGCGCACTAAATGCAAATAAACATTCAGATGATGCCAAGCGATTGAAGCGTATAGAATGACAACACATTACGAAGGAATTCTTAAAAACACGTTTTCCCTTGTTACGGGACGCCTGATTAGCCGCATATTGCAATTTTTTTTGTATATTTATGCGGCGCGCCGTTTGGGGGCGGATAATTTCGGCATTTTTTCATACGGATTTGCGTTGGTCTATCTGTTCTCCATATTCATGGATTTGGGAATTTCAATCTATTCCGTACAACAAGTAAGTCGCGATCACCAAAAAGCGCCCCAGTATTTAGGTGCGATTTTGCTCTCCAAATTTTTTTTAACGATACTTAGTGTTTTACTGATTATCGTTACGGGTGTGATTATGCAACGGGGTGAAACAACGCTTTGGGTGCTTTTCATTCTCGGAAGTTGTGTGGCTTTAGATAATCTCGGCGGATCGTTCAATGCTATTTTCGAAGCGCATGAAAAGATGCACTATGAAGCAATTATCATTTCGTTCAGTAATTTTATTATGTCAATGGTGGGCTTTGCGATTCTATACTATTCTCCCGGAATCCTGTTGTTTTGCACAGTCTATGCCTTCGGAGCAATGTTACGCGCCTCTTTGGCCTGTGTTTGGTGTTTAAAAAAATTTGACCGTCCGATCTTTTCATTTGATATTGAGTTTATTTATGAGCTTTTTAGAAAAGGCTTGCCTTTTGCCTTAGTAATGATTTTCATTCATATTTATGGATACATTGACACGCTTATTTTAGCCGCATACTGTGAAAATGAGATTGTCGGCTATTACAACGCCGCTTACCGCTTAGTGGAAGCGCCCCTTTTTCTCATTCAATCTTTAAGCACCGCTATTTTTCCTGCTTTATCCAGACTTTATGTTCAAGATAAAGATCAATTAAGAGAGATCGTACGACAATTTTTTCAAAAAGCAGCCGCCTTAGGACTCTCTATATCGTTGGTTATCGCCATTTTATCAAAAGACCTGATTGAGCTTATTTACGGAAAAGAATACGAACCTTCGGCTGCCGTTTTACCCATTTTAATTTTTAGCATTGCCATTATTATGCCGAATACGATTTGTGGCAGCACTATCAGGGCAATTGACAAACAAACAATCAGCGCTAAAGTGACCGGCCTCGGAGCCATTTTCAATGTTCTGTTGAATTTGATTCTTATCCCATATTTTTCTTTGTTGGGAGCCGCCTGGGCGACTATTGCCACCGAACTGTTTGTATTGGTCGTTCAAGTTATTTTGATATGGAGATATATCGGTCCGGTCATAAATTGGGAATCCTTAGGTCGTATATTAGGTTTGAATGCCACTATTATCGGTTTTCTGTTTATTTCACAAAGCTTGGGTATATGGTTTCAACTATGCGGCATAACGATTCTTTTTTTACCTTTAACTGTTTTGACAGGTGTCATTTCTATGGAAGAATTAAAGCGCTATCTGCCTATTAAATTGTAACGCGGAAACCTGTTCCGCGTTACCAATGATCAACGGATGAATTATTATGCGAATTCTTTATATCAGCTATGCCAAATATGGAGGCGGCAACTGGATTCACACGAGCCGGTTTCTTGCATCAATGAATGCAATCCACGATGATATCATCGGCTATACGCCAAGAGCGCGAAAAAAGGAATATGGTAAACAACAAAATGGTGAGGCCTCTGCTTCCATACCCGACCGCTTACGAGAACTGCGCTATCTGCTCAGCGGGCTCATCAGAAGAATTATACCTGAAGCCAAACAATTGATTCGTTATAAACCTGATATTGTTGTTTTAAGAAGAGATCGCTATATTTCAACTGTATTTCTCTGTTTATTAATTAAATTACCGATTATTCTCGAAGATAACGGACCGATTGTGGTTGAAGATCAGCTCATGCCCAAGCACTTTCGCCTGCGGGGCGCTATCTTTTGGAATTGGTACGAGTTACGTATTCTCAAGTTGGCGACACATGTTTTTGTTGTTTCCGAAACCTTGCGCCAATACTATATTAAACAGGGGCTTGCGCCTCAAAAAATTACAAGCGTACCCAACGGCGTTGATACACGGCAATTTAACGCTGCAAACAGCGGCGCAAAGGTGCGTGAAAAACTTGGATTGCAAGGAAAGATAGTTGTCGGCTTTTCAGGTAGCTTCACATCGTGGCACGGGCTTGATTTTTTACTTGAAACTATGAAGGCATTTTTTACCAGCCAAGACAGCTTAAAGGACAAAAGCCAATTGCTGTTAATTGGCAAGGCGTTTTCCTATTTCAGTATGCCGGATATACCTCAAAAAAATATGGTTACGGCCGGATACATCGGCTACGAGGAAATGCCTGACTATTTAGCAGCTCTTGATATTATCGTGGTGCCATACCCTCTGATTGAACCTTTCTATTTTTCACCATTAAAACTTTTTGAAGCGATGTCAATGGGAAAAACGGTGTTGGCATCGGCCCAGGGACAAATTGCTGAAATTATAACAGATGGATATAATGGCATGCTCTATCCGCCGGGTGATTCCGAAGTTTTTCTTAAAAAGCTTAAATTGCTTATCTCAGATGATGATTTACGCAAGAAATTGGGAAAAAACGCGTGTGAGACGATCGAAAAAAAATATACATGGGAAGATAATGCCCGCAAGATTTTAAGTTTATGCCGATGCTATGCAAAAAAAACCTAAAATAATTACCCGATTTTAAGCCCGATTTATGATTTAGGGCACAAGGCCAGAGGGCGGCCAAAAACTAAGATCATGCATACACCATAGTATATCTCTGACCGATAACGCAGTGAAATTATGGCATCCTTCATTGTCCAGTTTACAATTTGCATATTGGGCAACTACAGGGGATTGCCCAATGAAGGGGATTTCTTAATCCGTATAATCAATCCTAATCAGTGATTCAGATTTAAAAAGTGTAAACTACTTTGAGCCTCCTATGAAGGATGCCCAAAATGCTTAAATAAAATTCAGGAATAGGGTATATATTGTTTT
>JAOZRC010000572.1 GCA_029940345.1 Desulfobacterales bacterium | reverse complement strand
TAGCTTATGCCGTGTTTTCCTAAAATTTCGATAACTTCAGGAAAATCAATGCCTAACCGTCGAACGGTGGCAATTGTGGGGATACCGTCATCGGTCCATCCCCTGCGTTTATATACGGCCGTCTTTAATTGTTCGTATTGCGTTTCCCGATGTTTTCGCAAGATAGCTATTTTTTCTTCGGCAGTTTTCCCGGAAATGTCTTCACCGTGTTTTTCGATAAGTTGTTTGTCATAGCGTTCGGTGCGGGATTCGTATTCGTCAACGGTTACAGGCCCCATCGCCCGGTAGGGGATGCGGTCATGCTCCCGGCGGCCGTAACCCATTTTCAGATTAAAGATACGCTGGAAATTGTAAACTCCCTCACTGGCGGCAATCAGATCATCCGGCGTAGATTTGATTCCGGTCACCGCTGTAAAATAGTCCGCATACCATTGAACATGTTTCATCACTTTCGCCGGTTCAGCCGTGTCTTTGTTGTCCTCAGGCACGATATCGTTCCAGGGAAGCTTGCACAAACCGCAAAGGCTAAACCAGGTTCGGAACATCGGAAACCAGTGCAGGGCTTCCGCTTTTTGTTCAAATGTCGGCATGAAATTATGCACCATATCCAGGAAAATCAGCCAGGCTTCATCGTGTTGAGGGCCTTTTAACGCCATACCATAACCGCCTTGCTGGGCCAAGGACTCCTTGGTCATGTACTCGGAAAATTCAAGCCCTTTGGATTCCATCCCGATATCTTGCATGATAGCGGCATCGGCCCCATAAGCTTTCGCAAAAATCGCTTTCATACGGCGAATGCCCTGACCGATAAGCGCGCCAAAACCTTTGCCTGAAGCCATCTGATGAACCAGTTCCAGGGCGGTTGAACGATTTCCGAAACTCAGGTCCATACCGTCCGTATGATCCGTATTAATCAACCCCATTTCAAAACATTCCATGGCAAAGGCCATGCCGGTGCCTACGGAAATGGTGTCCAACCCATAGGCGTCGCAGTAAAAATTCATCTCCAAAATAAAAAACGGATCAAAAATTCCCAGGTTGGAACCGCAACCGGCAATGGTCTCATATTCCGGCCCATCCACAAAGACTTTCAGTCCTTTATAAGAACCGCTAAGGGGTGTGAAATCTTTGACCCCGTGAGCGCACGCCACGGTGCATCCTTTCCAACACCCATCAAAACCGGGATCAAACAGACTGCGATAAACCACACTGCCAATAAGGTCAGAGCCGCGATGCTGTCCGAACTTGAAATTATTCACTGGCAGCAGATCAAAATCATTCATAATCGGCACCAGGTGGGTTGTCCCTATGGCAGACATCTCATTTTGTTTGGGGTCAAGCTCCTTGATTTCGCGGGAATAGCTTCGTCCCACCGTTTTTAAGGCGTCCATATCGGCCGGCTGATTGGTTTTTAAAGACACCGTATCCCAGCGCGCCACAATCGCTCTGACGCCCTTATCGGCAAACACGCTGCCGATCCCACCGCGGCCAGCCTGTTTATTACGAACCTTTTGCCGCTTGGCATCGTACCATGAAAAATTCAGGCACCCGATTAATGTGTTTTTCGCTCCTACACCCGTGGAAACGACTGAAATATGGCCTTGCTTGCCGTTTGAAAAATGTTCCGTTAAAAGTGCTGACATCGCATAAGAATCATACGGCAGGTCGGGAATCTCCAAGATCAGAATTTTCTGATCGATGCCGTCGATCAGGATAACCGTATCACCGGCTGATTTGCCTGTCAATTCAAGGGCGTCAAATCCGGCGAACTTGAGATACGGGCCAAAATAACCACCCACATTGGAATCGATCACCGATCCGGTCAGCGGTGATATGGCAGTGACAATGCTTTTGCCTGATCCCGGGTAAACCGGTGTGCCTGCCAACGGTCCGGATGCGATACAAATGGCATTTTCAGGATCATTCCACTGGGTGTCGCCAGAAACGGCATTCCACATCAGCCACAGGTCAAAACCTTTTCCGCCGACAAATAATCGCTTGATTTTTTCAGGCATCTGTTTAACAGTTATTTCAGCTTTGGAAATATCAATTGACAAAGTTTGGTTGGCGTATCCTTTTTCAAGCAAGGGTCTTGTGTAGGTATGTTTTTTTACCTCTTTAATATTCAATTCAGACATGTTCCGCTCCTTATATAATCGTTGGCTTTGTATGTATTGTGATTGGCGCTTGGGCTACGAACAGTTTGGCATATAGACGTTCAGATAATCAATTACACTGCGTTATCGGTCGGAGATATACTATGGTGTATTATCTCCTTCCTCTGGCCTTGTGACATTAATTATCTGAAAGTTTATAGCAATAACATTTAAAAACTGATACAACAGATAGTGGTTATGTTCAACCGTTTTCCCAATTTTTGATAAATCAAATCAACGATTCACCAAAAGAGATTGTAAAATATGATGATTTCACCGAAGTTAAGCGGCTTTTTAGCGCAAAGCAATACGTACATCGCAAGAATGAAAAACAGGGGCGTGCTTCCCACACCGGAAAATGCCAGAGCCGCTATGGCCCAACTGGCCGGTTTTGTCAGTGACATTCCTGGGATCGCCCACATTGAGGATAGGGTTATTGCAACCCCTGATTTGAAAATACCGGTCAAAATCTACAGCCCATCGCCAGATGTTCCCTTGCCGGTGCTGATGTATTATCATGGTGGCGGCCATTTATGCGGAAACACGGATTTGTATGACCCGATTACAAGAAAACTGGCCATAGCCGCAAATGTCATTGTTGTCTCCGTTGATTACCGCCTGGCTCCCGAAAATCCCTATCCGGCAGGCATCAATGATTGTTTCGACGCGACTTTAAACGTATGGGATATATTGAACCATGTAAAACATCAGCGCCGCCAGTTTATCGCCGGTGATAGCGCCGGTGGCGCGATTGCCGCTTCAATTATTATGCGCAATCAGGCTAGTCAAGAAATGGCCATCGAAAAGCAGGTGCTGATTTATCCGGGTTTGGATTACACATTCAGTTCGGCATCATACCAACGCTACGGTTCCGGCCATTTGCTTGAAGTCGATAAGATACAGTTCTACTTTGATAATTATTTTCAGAATGACGAAGACCGCCTGAAAGCATCACCCTTATTCGGTCCGTTTTCCCCGAATATGCCCCAAACACTTGTAATAACAGCAGGATTCGATCCGCTGAAAGATGAGGGGCGGGCCTATTATGCCAAGGTTAAGGAACAAGGGATTTACGCCGTTCATTACGAATTTCCGGAAATGATCCATGCTTTTATGAGTTTGGAAGATTTGGTTAAAAAGGAGGTGGGGGAGTTGTATCAGAAAATAGCTGACTTTTTGAAGACTTCTTGATCATCAAAATTATCTCACCCCCATTTTTAGCGACATTTTTTACTTGGACTGTTGGCATTCTTTATACGGCGCTTCACATTTCGGGAGTAAACGCACTATGAGCTTTAACGTGGAACAACGACAATCCCTTGATGACATTTTTAAGACTTACGGCTACACGGATTACAAATGGATTGATCCTCAAAAAATCATTGTGTCGCAGTGGGTTCGCATGAAATGCATGTTTGGCTGCGGCGAATACGGCCACAGTGGTGCCTGTCCGCCTAACACACCGTCGGTTGCGGATTGCAGGCAGTTTTTCTCTGAATACAGTGATGCTGTAATCCTTCATTTTGAAGGCCTGATGGATAAGCCCGAAAACCGGTACGCCCGGACACGCAAAATTAATGCCAAGCTGGTCAAGCTGGAACGTCAAATATTTTTAGGCGGTTATGAACGGGCGTTTTTGCTGTTTATGGATTCGTGCTGTTTTTGCAAGGATTGCACCGGCAACCGGGAAACGTGTAATCAGCCGCGCATGGCCCGACCGGCGCCCGAGGCCATGGCCGTGGATGTTTACACCACCGTGCGCCAGTTTGGGTTTAATATCAACGTGCGTACGGATTACGACCAGAAAATGGACCGCTATGCGTTTTTGATGGTGGCTTAGTATTTGAAGGTA
>JAOZRC010000571.1 GCA_029940345.1 Desulfobacterales bacterium | reverse complement strand
TAAAACCGGTGATGCCTTGGGTGAACATGGTTTCGAGAAAAGAGCTGTTGGTTAATCGATAGGGGTCGTCATCGGGAATCGGGCTTTGGGAAAAATCACCGGAATTGACCAATATTTTGACGGTGGAATCAATGGTGGCAATCAGGCCTTCATTGGCATAACCGCCGAACGAAGCGATGCCAAACCAATTTTCACAGTTGGCGTTAAAATTGGCCCACTTCACACCCTTCAGCATTGATTTAACGGTTTTTTCATTCAGATCGGCCGTCTTTTCAACCTGTTTCATCAATAAATCCGGGTTGTCACGATATTTTTTCAGGGTTTTGAAATAGTTGCTTAAAAAGAGTTGAACCACTTCGGGGTGTTTTTGCACAAAATCCCGTTCAGCTATGAGGATGTCGACAATGAGGCGTTCGGTGTCTTCCGTGCCGATTAATTTTGTGATGCCTTTTTTACCCAACGCCCGTGTGACATCCGGTTCCCAGCAAATGGCAACATCGGTTTTCCCTTTGATCAGTTTGCCGCAGGCGGCGGATGAGCCATCGGTTTCGATACGCAATTTTCCTTTTGGCAATAATTCCGGAACGTCGAAATGGTCGGCGGTTGCTTTGGCGAAATGGTGGCTGGGGCTATTCGGCGTGAAGGCCACCTTAATATCGGTCAACCCCTTTAACGCATCCAGACTGGCTACCCGTTCTTTACGCGCTAAAATGGCATCACCGCCGGCGGATTCATCAATCACCATGACGATGATTCCGGGAAAGTGGTAAGGCGCGCTGTTAAGAATATATGAATCAACAGTGGCCACGGCCAATTCAATTTCACCACTTTGCAGCCGCGCCATACGCCGGTCGTAATCCGCGTTGTCATCTTCGCAAATCAGGTTCCAGCCGGATCGGCGCATCAGGTTTTTCATCTCGGTCGAACGCAGCGGAAAATAGCCGATCCAGTTGTCCAGTGCAAGCCGTATTTTGCCTTTGGTTTTGACGGCATCACTGGTTGCCTTTTGATGACTGGCCTCGAACAAAGGCAGTAATAATTTAATGCTCACCGAACCGATGACCACTAGAATGATGATAATCAGAGCGCCTTTAATAGACTTATTCATCTGTTTTTCTCCACACTGCAAAAAGGGGCTACCCACATAAAGCGGGACAGACGTAGGTTGGGTTGAGGAACGAAAAACCTGACATCAGCCTGAATTAGTCAGGTTTCGTTCCTCAACCCAACCAACGACTACATTTATTGTCCCAGCTTATGTTGGTAGCCCAAAAAGGCGTCTAATTAAATTCGGAATCATCAAACGTTACAGATTCGGCCAGCACTTCTTTTAATCCCTGGCGCAGGGTTTCCGGGTTGTCCGCCGCTTTATAAACAGTTTTACCGGGCTGGTTGAGCGAATGCTTATCACCGATACAAAAGCCGATCGTATAAATCGTGATGGGTGTGGCCGCCTGAATTGTTTCCACGGTTTGGAACAACTGTCTCGGGCTGTTGGCGATTCCATCGGTTACGACTACGATCGTGTATTCGCCGTAACCCAATTGTTTTTGACCTTGGTTGGTGATATCCCGGTAGGCATGATCAAACGCCTTGGACAGGGGCGTTTTGCCGCCATATCTCAGGGATTGAATACCTTTGATAAAATCCAGGCGACCCGTTTCGCCAAGTTTGCCGAAAATCCATCCGTCATTATGAAAGGCTACCAGGCCGATATTGGCATCCTCGGGCAAAGTTTTCGACCACTCGGTGACGGCTTCCTTGGCAACATCTATTTTTTTGCGTCCGGCGCTGCATTTAACATCGCCCATACTGCCGGAACCGTCAAAAATCACAATGTAGTTTTGAGTGACGGGATTTTTGGCCAGGCTTTTGGCCTCCTGGTCATCCGTGATAAAAGGCCAGACTTTGGATGCGAGGCTGCCGACGGCCGGTCGTGTCGCCGCTTCCGGCGGTTTATTCATTGTGGTTGAAGGACTTGGCACCGCCGCGGGTTTGGGCGGTGGCGGCTCTTCACTGCATCCGAACAGAAAAATAAGCATCAACACCGTTATAAAGATCGAACTCAGTCGTATCATGGGATTTCTCCTTTGCCATTTAAGGATTTTATAAAGACTAAAGCGGCTGAAACACCGATTCTTCCGCTTCAATTTGAATAATTCGGAAAACGACACGCATATTTTCAAGCCACTGCTCCTTTGTGCCGGGATTTGCATATTTGGGCTGGGTGATGCCATGTCCGATAACGGTAAACTGGCTTTCATCAATGGGCACGCCATTATTTTGAGCAGATTTGATAATACTTTCCCGCACCGCCAAAGCCCTGTTCATACTCAGATTTTTGGCCGCCTGTTTGGTGCGCCGCAAAACAATCGGTGTGGCGTTTTTTTTCTTGAGCTTATTGTATTTATGCGGATCGCTATGTCCTTCGACGGTGATGATGGCACCGCCATAAGTTGAGGAAAGTTCGATTACTTTTTTAAACTCACCCGCATATAGGTCTTCTGAAAAGGCTTTCTGGTTCGGCTTAAAATTAATTTCAAAACTGAACAGTTCGCCTTCGTCAAGGGTTCCCAGTGCTTGCTTTTTAGCAACCACCCGCGCGACGGCATCCTTTTTAAAGCGTGGCGCTTCAACATCATCGACGCCGCTTAACCCCGCTTTCAGCGCGTTATAATCCCATTGGGCGTGTTTGATGGGTATTTTCTTGTTTAAAAGCCCGGCTGTAATAAGTGACGCTTGAATTTCATCTGTCAAATGCTCCATGTTGCGCGGCCATTTGGCATCGCTAAAAAATTTGACATTGCCTTTAAAACCGACATAAGTGCAATCTCCGAAAAGCGCTTCGGCGTCAGCTGTGGCCTGCTCACTGTCTAACAATACGCGAGCTGAAAACTTGATCATCCTGGAATAGACTTCCATACGGCTCTCTTTGTTTTTCAAGAGCGTTTTCAATTGTTCTTCAGCCAGCAAAAGGCCGTGTACAAAACGTTCCACTTCGGGACGATGGCTTTTTAAATAATCACTGCGCACCGCATACACATCAGCGACAATATGGTTGGCGGTCTTAGTGGATAGCAAAATTTTGGCGCCTTTGACAGAACCTTCTGCGCCGGTGCCGACCGCGCCGTTAGATGTTAACATTAATCCGTCTGGAATAATCACAAAGGCAGCGTCGATCTCTTTTTGGTAAAGCGCTTCGGCGGGTGAATTTTCCGTACCGGTGAGGTCTTTGACCCAGCGAATGTTGACATCGTTCATCGAAAGGCCGGCATCTTTCAAAATCTTGGCCAGGTAATCCACATGAGGGCCGTAGGCTTGCAGTACGATGGTTTTGCCTTTCAGGTCTTTGGCGGTGTTAATGCCGGGTTTTACCACAAGGCAGTCGCCGCCGCTGCTCCAGGTCATCTGATAGATGATCACCGGATTGGTGCGCGGGTCCCGGGAAAGCACTTCCGCCGCCATATTAATCATGCCCATCGTACCGCGCAAGAAGGGGGTTTGGCCGGAAAGATAGGCTTCAATCTGCTTCTTGAAATCATCTTCGCGCACCAGTTTAAATTTGAGTTTTTTCTGAGCAAAAATGCTATCGCCGCCGATGGTTATATCGGAATTTCCGTTGGCCAGGATTGTGGCGATATCACCGCCCCAGGTGATTAATGGTAAACGGATAGCCTGACCGCTTTTAATATCATTGACGGCCGTTTTGACAACCTGATCAAGAGGCGGAGATTGAATAAAAGATGCTGCATAAGACTGATCGCCAATCATTAATAAACTCAGCATCACTACGCCCGAAAGCATTCGTTTGATTTTCATAAAATTCTCCTTTTTAAGTTACAAGTTTTAAGTTATTGTCCTCCAAAGCTATTTGACAGTCAAAAATTCTTCTAAGCTACTGAAAATATAATTTAATATACTCAATTTCAATACCATATCGGATTTTGGCAACATGTTATGAACTCGTCAGTCATAAGTTCTTGTAACCCACTGAAATCATTGACATTTAAAAAACG
>JAOZRC010000570.1 GCA_029940345.1 Desulfobacterales bacterium | reverse complement strand
TTGTATGTATGCTAAACAACAAACACAAGGCAAACTTTTGTAACTAAGTTGATATAGTTGTCAGATTTAGGTTTGTTCTGGCACAAAAATTGCCCCTCTGACAAAACAACAGTTTATGGGATAATATGGCCAATTTTTAGTCAGATATACCCGTTACAGCCCTATGTGTAGCGCGGGCAAAAATCATGCCAGAACAAACCAAAATCCGATGACTATATCAATAAAACCCTGTCAGAATAGCAACTTTTCGGCTAATTACCACAATATATTGTGGTTAGTTAATTGAAATACACAAGAAAAAATAAGCGAAAGGTAAGTAAAAAGTATGGTTTTAAACCAAATTAAATCCAACGCAGCAACTAAATGAAAATTACAATTTGCCGTACACCATACCCAATTTTAAAAAAGGAGTAAAAAATGGCTTTTAAAAACTTAAACAAGAAAAAAATCAAATTATGGCGACTATGGCTCTTTGTGTTCTTTAATTGTTTTTTATTACAAATCTCATCATGGCCATCATATGCATCGGATGTTTGTGAAGAGCATAATTTTGGGGACGCCAATACACAACAGTATGTATTGCCTGGTGGCATAGCTTGGAATTTTGAAGCCGAAAACAGCATGTTAATAAATGAAATAAGGATCAGATCAGTCCTCGCCACACCTCCGGAGGGAGGGACATTTCATATTCAAGTTAAGATCAATGACACCCATAATGATCCTGTAGCTAGTTGGAGCCAGTATGTGGAAGATGAAAACTTTCTGGAATATCGACATTCATCAGATGTTTCTTTGGACTTGAATGAAGGCGATGCTATTTTTTATTTTATTTACGTCTGAGTTAAGTTCCAGGACAGTGACTTTTTCCTGGAACGATGCCGGCGCATCTCAATATTGGCTGCAAGTCGGGACATCTCACGGCGGTGACGATCTGTATTCAGTTGATCAGGGAACGGGCACATCGGCGTCGGTTCCCGATCTGCCGCATAACAGTGAAACAGTGTATGTCCGATTGTGGCAAAAGGCTTACGGCGAGTGGTTTGAAGACGATTACATCTACACCGCCTATAATGATGGCGCGACAGTTGCGGTTCCCGCAGGCGGTTCGACGCTAACTTCCGCCACGGCAACTTTTACCTGGAACAATGCCGGTGCAACCCAATATTGGCTAGAAGTCGGTGCGTCTGTTGGCGGTAAAGACATTTATTCGGCTGACCAGGGTGCGGGTGTATCGGCAACAATAGACGTGCTGCCGCATAACGGCGAGACGATCTATGTGCGTTTGTGGTCTGAGCAAGATGGGGATTGGATTTACAGAGATTACATTTACACCGCCTGCAATGACGCGGCAGTTATCACCGGCCCGGCCCCGGTTCGAATTTAAGTTCGGTCACGGCAACCTTTACGTGGGATAATGCCGGTGCAACCCAGTATTGGCTGTGGGTGGGAACGGCTGTGGGTGGCAAAGATAAGTATTCGCAGGATCAGGGGACAAACTTATCGGCTGAGGTTGCCGGCCTGCCGTTCGAAGGCGAAACGCTATTTGTGCGCTTGTGGCCTCTGAAAAGCGATAAGTGGATTTATAACGATCACACCTATATGGCCTGCAATATCGCCGCGGCCATTACCAGTCCGACACCCGGTGCGACCTTCGGTTCGACGACCACCAGCTTTACCTGGAACGATGCCGGCGCAGATCAATATTGGCTCGAAGTCGGAACGTCAGTGGGCGGCAATGATCTGTATTCGGGCGATCAGGGAACTGACACATCGGCAACCGTGGCCGACCTGCCACATGGCGGCGAAACGGTGCATGTGCGATTGTGGTCTCTGGTGAGCGATGATTGGATTTTTAACGATTACGTGTATACGGCTAGCGATTTGTAATGTAAGCCCGGTAAAAATTATTTGCCGAATTTCGTTGGGGCATTCCCATGCTTTGCTTGGGAACGCTTGTGGCCAAGGTTTATATCATGTCAGGAACCGCCATTGAAATTCAGTCTGATACTAACGCTATAAACTACAAAGATGGATAAAAAGAAAAACAAAAAAAGACGCTCTGCTGCTAAAATATTTTGCAAAAAAGATGAGTCTCGAAGCCAACTGACTGGCGATCTTCCCCTCATTATACCGATTCTTATTTCCGCTGCAGTGTTGCTATGGTATGCGATGTTCAAATTAGGGCTATTAGGCATGTATTCATCCACCGCCTATTCCGTATTTATCAGCGTTATTGTCGTTTTTGGCCTAATTTTCGGAATATTGCGCATTCCTACGCCTGCCATCGGGTGGCTTCCTCCCATTTTTATGGTTATTGCCTTCCGTTTCCCCCCAATTGATTGCGCCTTATATTTCAGTGGCTGGCTAATCGCATGGCATGGCATCAGCAAACCGGAATGGGGGCAAACTCTTTTTTCAGGCGCCACTTATTTATGCTATTTGGGTCTGATTGCAAATTTGCTTCGCGGGGATGATTGGCCTTTTGGTAATATAAACTATTTGGCGCTGGCATCAGGCATAATCTGGAGCATTTATCTTGGCAAATGGATTGTTAAAACAGGAACTTCCAATATATACCATTTGATCGGCATGACAATCGTATTGGCAATCCTCGTATTTATCAAAAATCGCGGTCAATCCGCTCTTGTTCTGATGATGTTGGGTTCATTGACTCTGATCTATATAATAAAAAAACCATGGCAGATTATCATCGCATGTGGCGGTGCGCTGATTATCGGCGGGGCAGCCTGGTCAGGGGTGTTGAAGGAGGCGCTATACAGCTCCGGGAAAATCGGTTCTGTTTATGATCGTTTGTTACATTTCGGGATCACCTGGAACGGCTTCCTCACAGCGCCTGTTTTCGGCAAAGGGGTGTGGGGATATTCCCTGGCGCAATATGCAGATCCTTTATTTCGAATCACTTCCTGGCCTCGCATGGATGCGGACCCGGCAAACGCTCACAATATTTTTTTACAACTTTTGGTGTGTTCGGGAGCGGTAGGTGTTTTGACCCTGATTATAATTACGGCCTGGATGCTTTGGCTGGCGATTCGCAGTCAAAAAGAAAAAACAATTCCATTCATCTTTGCTATGCTGGCATTTTTTATTGCCGGGGCAGTGTCAAAAGCCCCTTTCAGTACTCCCGGGATCGTTATCTGGGGAGCTGTTTGGGGGGCGCTGGCCGCTTCAATTGTAAATACGGTTAAAAAAAAGGATCATCATGTAGCAAGTTTGGTCTGGCATGACCGTTTAATCAAAGAATACCCCAAGGGTGCCGCTGCAAAAATATTGCGATGGGTGTTGGCGTTGGGTATATTGCTTTTTTCCGTTGTGCAGCCGCTAAACCATGAACATGTACTGCGAAAACCCTACCTGGCGTCAGAACAACCCTTTTGGTGGCTTTTCTATGCTCCCCGCGTTTTTTTCCCAAGCACGGCCCATATAAGCAAAGTTCTGTTTGAATCAAAGCGCTATGAGCAACTCTACGAATTTGAAAAAGCGGTGAATACGCGGGTTCCACGCAAGATCGGCCAGATGCGCGTCGCTTATGCCGCTTCTCTGGCAGGACGTCCGAAAATAGAAATATGCCAGGCCGCTGTAAAACAATTTCTATGGCATCCCTTTCAAATACAACCCAAAGAACACGACGTGCTACGGGAAATCATGTTAAAAGGCGGCGTAAAAACCCTGGAACGCCATTTAACGAAATTAAATCCGTCCGAAGCCCGGGCCGTAGCCTGTTTTGCAGGAATAAGCGTGCCGAAACCCGAATCTGTTCGCAGGCTGCTGACAACCAATCACAAACTTTCTATTATGGAAATGGCTTGGGCGTTGCACGGGGCTTTCTATTTGAAAAAAACGGATCCGCCGCTATTTCAGAAAGTGGTTAAGCGCTGCCTTCAAGAGCTGGAGAGAGAAGGGGGGGTAACGTACTTTTTAGCACGGTATTTTGATAAATATCTATGATATCTGATTCTTGCGTATTCATAACACTGGTATGTCTGTTTAACAACAATTCGAG
>JAOZRC010000569.1 GCA_029940345.1 Desulfobacterales bacterium | reverse complement strand
TTTTCCAAAATCAAGGAGTGCAAACTTCAGTTTGTGCGGACCACCAAGAAAAACCAAAATTGGAATACTATAACAATGAGACCTCCTGACGTAACCGTTCACTCCCCTACGTTCAAACTGACACGGGACAGCTTCCCGCGCTACAAACTCACGCATGGCGCGATTATGTAGAGCGGAAAGCCGTTCCGCTTAAGGGGGGGAGTGAACGGTTACTTTGACTTCATTGAACGTCTGCCGTTCGTGGTCGGCCAAATTGAACCGCTGGATCACATTTGCAAGAACATCGTCCACACCGCTTTTCACAAATCCTTTGCCGGTGATGCAGCCTTGTGTGGATTTCATGTCGGTTAATAAACTGTCGGCCTGCTGTCTGGCATCATCAGCCATACCGATGATCTGCCGGGGCGCACGCGGCGTGAAGCGGTTCTGGAACATGCGGAAAGCCCACAGCATCACGTATATGGCCAAAGCGCCAAGAACAAAGGCTCCTATCACAAATGAAGGATGCCGCAAAAAGGTTACACTTTAGTCATTTTGGACTGGAATCATTTGAAAATCCGGATAAAAACGCCTTACATATTTTTTAATTTTATCTCTTGCAGATTGGCTTTTGTCTATTTTTTGCACTGCATTGTAATATTGCCAGGCCTTATCCCACAGACTTTGGCGTTCCGGATCGGCATTGGGGAGAATGAAAGAGCGCAACACCCAGTAATGCCCTAATTTAAGATGCAGGGAGGGGTCGTGTTGGCCGGCCAATTCGGCGGCACGGCCGGCTGACACGTCGGCGACGGCAGCCCATTGACGATAATCCTCCCGATCTTCGGACCAATAGACATATTCAAACGCAAGCCGCAAATGCTCCCGGGCCTGAAAAGGGTTTAATCTCAATCCCGCTTCCAGGGCGGCAATCGTTTCCTTGCGATTTTTATTTTCGTTCGCAACCGTCATTTTATCAGGCATCAATTTGTGGCGTTGCCGGATCAATGCCTGCGCCAGTTTAAAATGATAGGCCGCATTGTGTTTATCCCACCGGATCGCTTTTCGGATAGCGGTGGGAGACGGATGGCGGTTACGGTTCAAGGTGGAATTTGGCACTGTGTTACAGTACGCTTCAGCCACAAAATGACGGATTGTTGTCCCGGCACTCCAAAAGAGCAGCGCCAAAAATCCAATACTGATCAGAGCGCCTGTATATTTTAAAGGGAAGGTATATTCGCGATGCAGCATCTTGGCGGTGGCACTGTGTTGTCTCAGATGCAGCGCACTGTTGCCAATTGCTATTACCGCTGTTAGCGTCAGGAAGTTCGCCGGCAGATGCAGATTGAAATCAAAAAACGAATGAATTGCCAAAGCGGTTAAAGCACCTGGCGCCGCCAGCGCTAAACAGGAGGAAAACGGATCGCGTCGCCGCCGCCATAATTTAAACGTGCGATAAAAATACCGTCCCAAACCGATGATTAGCAGCAAAAATCCGATTCCGCCGGCTTCGGCTAAAAATTGGGCCCAATCATTATGGGCATTACGAATGAAGAGTTTCTGATCTTCGGCGGCCTGATATTTCGGATAGGCATACTGAAAATTTCCAACGCCAACGCCCGTGAGTTTGAAATCGTTAAACATATCCAGGGTTGTTTCCGTCCAACGGGATCTGAATTCCAGGCTGCGGCCCAAAGATTGAAACCGGTTAGCCGTGTATTCAATGTTAATACTTAGCATATAGGCGCTTGTGATCAAAAATAAACTGAGAACAATCAAGCCCTGGCGGCGCAGGCTGCGCCTGAGCACAAAGAAAATACTGACGCAGAGCAGGGCGCCCGCGGCAGCGATCAATCCGGCTCTGGAAGCGGATAAGATCAACCCGACGCCCATCAGAACGCCGGCAAAGAGGGTTATCGCGCGTTTATTGAATTTTTGTTCACTGGCTAAGTAAGCCGCTAAGAAATCGGTCAGGTGCTTTTTTAAGCTGTTTTTGCGGTTTCTATGTGTTCGTTTGCGTCGTTTGGGCTTCGTCAGTGGCTTGCGTCTTGAGCGGGATGCCAATGACGCCGTATAGCACACCGCCAATATGATCATCATCTCCATATACCCGGCGAAATGATTGCGGTTAATATAAGTGCCGGTCACATCACGGCGATAAAACACCTTTTTAAACCACCAGATATGCTCAGATCCGGAGTAGGTCTGCATAATTCCGTACAGCGCTTCAAAACATCCGGTGATTATCAGGAGAATCACAAGTGTTTCAATTCTTCGGCGGGAATTGAGCAACTTCGTCAGGCCAAAATAAAAAAGGCCGTAAACAGTCCATCGTACAATAGAAAGCCGCACCGGATGGCTATACGGCGCAAGGGCATACCACGGGTTGGAAGGATCGTTAGGCGCAAGCAAGGCTACGGGTGACACCGCTTGCTGACTGATCGTATAAGATTCGGGCGCAATATACGCTGCAATAAAAGAGGGAAGCGGAATGATTTGAATGCAAAGAAAGATTAAGAGCAGCCCGAACAGTAAATCCGGACCGGTGCCCGGAAAGCGCAATTCATGCGCACCGCTGACAGGGTTGCGGCGAATAGCGCTTATCAGCAATAACAAACCGCCGCCGAGTATGCCCAATGAAATCAGGCAGTAGGCGTAGGTGTGAACCGCCCCAAACAGAAGCGGACTGGCTGCCAGAATAGTAAAATAAATCGCAAAGACAATTTTTTTCAAATCCGTGCTTCCCAATTTTAACAGAACCTATGCTCTGCTAGTGGGCGTATCCATTAAGCGTATCATGCAAAAACATCTTCAATTTTTTTTACCGTTAAAAGACGTTCAATCCAGTTTTCCAATTCTTCAACAGGGGGCATTCTGCATTTTTTCCGCGGTCCACTCCGGTAAAACGCCGAAACGTTTTTTAAGCAGACGTGCAAGAAGCTTATACGCCTCTTGCTGAAACCCTTTTTCAATACCCTTTCTCTCAATATGAGTCACATAACGCATTTTCCTCTCCTCCTTGTATTCAATTATTTTTTGGTCAAAACTGTCCTCCATCTCTTCCGGCAATGCCATGATCCAGTCGATAAATCGAAATAGATTAAGAACATCTTGTTTTGAATAGCCGCGTTGATAAAGCATTTTCGCCAGATGTAATTTCCATCGGAATCGTTTGACCGGCTCCTTTCGTGTTTCGATGGCTTTAAGATGCGCCATGACAACAATCGCAAATGGATTGTCATTTTGCGCCAGCATATCAAAATCGTCTCTGTAATCAAGCAGTTTTACTATCGTAAATTCAAGGCTGGCCTTGCTGTCCCATAGTTCATAACCATATTTTTGCGGCTTCCAGCTCTTGCGATCATCTGTCAATACAGCCATGCTGGCTATTTTTTTTGTCATAGCGGTCGAACAGGCGGTATAGTCATCGGATTTTGGTTTGTTCTGGCATGATTTTTGCCGCAGTCTCATGAGGCTATATCAGGCCGTTTTGACATACAAATCGTACTATTTTATCCTCAAAACGGTTATTTTTGTCAATACGCAATTTTTGTGCCAGAACAAACCAAAATCTGACTACTATAGTTGTAAACGTACATTCTTTTGGCAAAACCGGATTCGTATTGCCCCTGAACTTCGACATGCGCCATCACATAGGCTTCCTGGCCGTTTTTGCGTTTCACGCGCGCAAGTTTATCCACTCGCCGTGATCCCAGTTCGGCATCCCTCACCACTTTTTCCAGTTCTTTATCAAGGAAGGTGTAACCGGCTTTCCAGTCAATGTCCTGATGCGCTTTTGGAAAAAAGAAAGCCATGAAGTCTTCAAAATAATCTTCCAGGATTTCTTTCCAGGGGCTATCATATTCGGGCGATGGTTCCATCTGGTGGTCCTTTCGTTTTTGGGCATCCTTAATTCGTCGGTTTCCACTTTGTCCCGTCAGGGACATAATATCTATAGAAAGAAAGCTTACTATTACGGCAAGTCCCGTAGGGCATACGCGTCAAGCTAAGAGTTGACCATTATTTATTTCCAAAATTATCTGC
>JAOZRC010000053.1 GCA_029940345.1 Desulfobacterales bacterium | reverse complement strand
TTATAATTGGCTTCCATTTACAAGCAGAATGCGATATTCTAAAGTATACATTGAATCCTTCGGTTATGAGCTAGCGCCCTATATCGTGACCTCGGATGATATTGAAAAGCGCCTTGAACCGCTCTATCTGGCGCTGCATCTTCAAAAAGGGCAATTGGAATCACTGACCGGCATCCGTGAACGTCGGTTTTGGCCACCCGGATTTCCCATACAGGAAGGTGCCATTGAAGCGGGGCAAAAGGCGATTCATGCGGCCGCTATCCCGGTTGAAGATATCGGCACCCTGATTTATGGGGGGGTGTGTCGTGAAAATCTTGAACCCGCTGCCGCCTGCGCTGTGGCGCATGGCCTTAAGCTGAATCCTGCCACCCAGATATATGATGTCTCCAATGCCTGCTTGGGTGTAATCAACGGAATGATTCAAATTGCCAATGCCATTGAATTGAATCAGATCAGGGCGGGACTGGTCGTTTCCTGTGAATCGGCTCGTCAAATTGTCGATCATACGATTGAGCGTATGCTCCTTAACCGTGACATGCACACGTTTAAAAATTCAATTGCCACCTTAACCGGCGGCTCTGGTGCGGTAGCCGTGCTTTTAAGTGACGGGACCCAAGGACCTGAGACCCAGCGACAATCAGTTTCAAATCATCGCCGCCAACTTTTGGGCGGCATCGTCCGAAATGCATCTCAGCACCATGATCTTTGCCGATGGGGGCCAGATCCCGATAATCCGGATAGTGGCTGTAATATCATGGAAACCGATTCGGTCGCTGTTTTAACCAACGGAGTTAATTTGGGCATAGAGACATATAAGGCGTTTACCCAAGAGATGGGCTGGAAGCATGACAAGCCGGACAAAGTTATTACACACCAGGTAGGCGCCGCTCATCAAAGAACTATCCTCCAAGCCATTGGCGTGCCGGAAAAAAAAGATTTTTCCACTTTCAAACATTTAGGCAATATCGGCACGGTTTCCCTACCCATTACCGCGGCTATCGCCCAAGAGCGTGAATTTCTGCAACATGGCGATTCGGTCGGGTTCCTGGGAATCGGCAGCGGGCTAAACTGTATCATGCTGGGGCTTCAATGGTAAAAACGAAACCGATTAATCTGGCACCTTTCCGCCATCTCTATCCGTTCCCGTCGCATTATATGGAACTCAGCTCCTCTTTGCAGTATCATTATATTGATGAAGGTGACGGCGAACCGGTAGTGGCGGTTCATGGCAATCCGACATGGTCATTCTATTTTCGTACACTCATCAAGGGGCTTTCTTCCAATCACCGTATGATCGTTCCGGATCATATCGGTTGCGGTCTTTCTGAAAAACCGGGTTCTGATCGTTATACTTACACATTAAAAAACCGTGTGGATAATCTGGAAGAATTTCTTCACCGTTTGGGAATTAACACCGGAATTACGCTGGTATGCCATGATTGGGGCGGAATGATTGCGATGGCGTTTGCGTTAAGAAATCCGGGTATGATTGCCCGTATTGTCTTGATGAATACGGCTGCTTTTCATCCGCCCTGGCATGGAAACCAGCGGAAAAAACTTCCCTTACGATTGGCGCTGGTGCGCAATTTCACCTTGTTGTCGAAACCGGCCGTGCAAGGATTGAATCTGTTTGCTTATGCCGCTTTATATATGGCTTCCGTGAGAAACCTGCCCCAAGCGGTACGAATGGGGCTAATCGCACCTTATAATAGTTGGGCCAACCGTATTGCCGTTTTTAATTTTGTACGTGATATCCCGATGAAATCCAGAGATCCCAGTTATGCTTTGGTAAGTGCGACAGACTCGAATTTATCTCATCTTGCCCATCTTCCCATGTTGATTTGCTGGGGAATGCAGGATTTTGTTTTTGACCTGACATATCTTAATGAATGGCGTCGGCGTTTTCCCCATGCCCAGGTCCATGCCTTTGCAGATGCCGGACACTATATTTTAGAGGATAAACCACGCGAAATTCTTCTCATTATCAAAGGTTTCTTGAAAAACAATCCTGTTTGATGATAACGAATACGATTATAGATTTAATTAATAAAAGTATGACTTGCACAATTGACATTTTTAAAACGACCCTCTAATTGTAAAGACTCAATTTCAATGCTATGCCTGAAAAACCATCTGATTTAAACAATATTATCAATATTGCCGGTCATTTGCGTACAATGGCCAAAATGCAACCGTATAAAAAAGCGGTGGTGTCTCCTTCCGGAAGGAATGAAGACGGTCTTGCTCGCTATATCCATCTGACTTTACGTCAACTGGATAAAGAATCGGACTGCCTGGCGCATGGACTGGAGGCAGTCGGTGTCACACGAGGGATGCGAACCATTTTGATGGTGACGCCCGGCTTGGATTTTATTGCGTTAACTTTCGCGCTTTTTAAAGCGGGAATCATTCCGGTTATTGTCGATCCGGGAATGGGGCTTCGACCGATGCTTCGATGTCTGCGGGTCAGTCGTCCGGAAGTGTTTATCGGCATTCCCCGCGCCCATTTAATGCGAAAAATTTATCCCAAACATTTTAAAACGGTCAGAAAATGGGTGACTGTCGGACGCCGCTGGTTCTGGGGGGGGCTAAAACTTGATGATCTGCGCTATCGACCATGGAAACCGTATCCTTTGGCGCAGGTTGATAATAATGAAACCGCCGCGATTCTTTTTACCAGCGGCAGCACCGGGCCGGCCAAAGGGGTTGTTTATACGCACGCAACCTTTGACGCCCAGGTCCGTCACATCCGTTCCCGTTTCGAGATCAGTTCCGATGAAGTCGATCTTCCCACCTTTCCGCTTTTCGCCCTTTTCGATCCCGCTATGGGAATGACAGCCGTCATACCGGATATGGACCCGACCAAACCAGCGCAAGCTGAACCCCGGAAACTGGTTGAAGCCATCTCTAATCATGGCGTAACCAATATATTTGCTTCACCAGCGCTGCTTCGCCGTCTTGGCGCTTATAGTAATCGCAAAAACATCAAACTCCCGTCATTAAAGCGCATTATTAGCGCCGGTGCTCCGGTAACGCCTGATATTCTTGACAAGTTTACTTCGGTTTTGGATGAGGATGCCGAAATTTTCACACCTTATGGTGCCACCGAGGCCATGCCCGTAATCGTTATCGGCTCCAAGGAAATCCTCACGGAAACAGCCAAACTAAGCGACAAAGGATACGGAATTTGTGTGGGACGTCCCGTTAAAGGAATTGAAGTTAAAATAATCAGCATTTATGATGATCCGATCCGTATCTGGTCTGATGATTTAGTACTGCCTAATGGTGAAATCGGGGAAATCACCGTTAAAGGCGACGTGGTCACCCAAACCTATTTTGAAGATCCCATGGAAGATCTGTTGGCCAAAATCAAATCCGGCAACACGGTGTGGCATCGCATGGGAGACTTGGGATGGCAAGATAATCGCGGCCGTATTTGGTTCTGCGGCCGTAAAAATCATCGCGTGGTCACACCGCAGGAAACCCTTTTTACGATTCCTTGTGAATCCATATTTAACAATCATTCCAACGTATTCCGCAGCGCTTTAGTCGGCATAGGGGACCCTCCTGAACAAACACCGGTTATTATTGTTGAACTGGAACCTGACCGGGATCACAACGGTGAATCTCAAATCAGACAGGAACTCCTTGAACTTGCCACTCTGAATGTGCAAACTAAGGATATTGATACGATCCTGTTTCACCATGGCTTTCCGGTTGATGTACGCCATAACTCCAAGATTTTCAGGGAAAAGTTAGCCGTTTGGGCGTCAAAACAATTGGAATAGAAAAATTGGAAATCGTGAATAGGGACAATTCCGCTTTTCTGATTTCTGTTATCATACCGGTTTTAAACGAAGCGGAAACGATCAATACGACCTTGGCGCATTTAAAAAGGTACTTCCAAGGGGTTGATTTTGAAATTATCGTTGTAGATGGCGATTCTTGGGGAAATACGTTAAAAGTCGTTAACGATCCGGATATTGTGAAGGTTAAATCGCCCAAAGGGCGCGGCCTTCAGATGAATAACGGCGCAATTGCCGCAAACGGCGATGTGCTTATTTTTTTGCATAGCGACACCTGTTTGCCGAACAATGCCGCCAGCGCAATTCGTAGCGCTTTAGCCGACCATAATGTCATGGGCGGTGCTTTCGATCTAGGCATTCAATCCGAGCGTCAGGTTTATAAAATTATTGCCGCAGCCGCATCCCTCAGATCCCGCATCACACGAATCCCTTATGGTGATCAGGCCATTTTCATCAGAAAAAGTTTTTTTTCCCGCATGGGCGGCTTCCAAGATATCCCTATTATGGAAGATGTCGAACTGATGCGGCGCATTAAAAAAAAACGATACAAAATAAAAATTATACCTGATAAGGTTAAGACTTCTCCCCGGCGTTGGCAAAAAGAAGGCGTATTATATGGCACCTTAAGAAACTGGTCGATTATACTGCTTTATCTGGCGGGTGTATCACCGGCAAGATTGATCCGTTTTTATAATTTTTAGGTTTTATAATTTTTAGGCAATTGAGCGGCACCCCAGGCAATCGGCCAGAATTGTTTTCAGTTTCTGCTCCAGAACGGCATAAGAGAAAAACCTTTTGGCGATATCATAATTATGCTTCGTCATTTTCACACACAGTTCGGGATCCCGCAACACTTCCCTGGTGCGGCGCATTGCGCCCTCATCGACATACCCATCAATTTCGATCACATCAAACCCTTTTGGCTTAATATCGGTTGCATAAATGGAATAATTATTGACCACAATCGGTTTGCAAAAATAGATCGCCTCTAGAAAAGCGTTGCCAAACCCCTCAATATTGGAAGGATACGTCACCAGATCGGCATAATGATAGATATCCGCCAACGTATATATTTTTTGGCCGTCCGGAGTGCGCCCCCGTTTGTCACCAATGATGTCCGATGCAAAAATGGTATGCACGTTCATCAATTCCGAATAATTGCGCAATCTTCGCGCGTAGTCGTAGCCTTCATCACCTGAGGCGTGGGAAATAACCAGCTTGGCTTTTTTGCCGAGACGCCGTACCAATTCAATGGCATGTTCGATTCCTTTGCGCTTAACGATTCGGGTCGGTTGAAGAACGAGCGTTTCATCATCGGCAACGCCCAAGGCATCCCGAATATCCGCTGCATACTCATCCGGCAGGGGCGGCGGGCTTCCAAAATCCATCACATTGGGAATGACCGTGCCGGATATGCCGGTGCGCAGGCTTAACTGGTTATCCTGGGATGAGTTAATGACCACATGACGGATAGACGGCAAATGGGGTGGAAACGCCATGTTTAAATATTCCCAAACCGCATTGGTGGTAAAATGTTTGCGTTCCCAAAAAAAATCGTGATGATGCGCAATAACCGGAATGCCGGTTTCCGAAATCACTTCGGTGATTGCAATGCCCAGGGGGATATTTAATGGTATGGTCAGGGCGTTTTGAGGCACTAAAAATTCAATATCAAATTTATCGATAAACCGATAAAGATGATCCTTTAATTTGCGTTTGATTGCATAAATTTGCTGCGTAATATGGCGCTCACGCCGTATTACACCGAAGCAACTGTTGTAAATCGCCCTGATTTCAGGATGATCGAAATGGGCTTCGGGAACCTGATAGGACTGTCCCTCAGGCCGATCCAAAGCGCCGGCAAAATAGCAGCAGGTAATCTCTTCCTTTTCAAAGATTTGCACCCATTTTTCGGTCTCCAAAGAAACGCCATCTGTGCCTTCAAAACGTGTAGAGATAAATCCGGCATGGTGTTTTTTGCCGCAAATCGGACAAATTTTCATTTTTATTTTCCTTTTTTTTTAAATCGTTTGAAAATCAATCGGTAATCCGCATCCGATTAACATTGGCCATAATTTTGTTGACATCGGATGTTAGCAATTGTCGATTACGCAACACTGTTTTTCCGTCCACCAGTACATCCCTGACATCGGCTCCGCTTGCGCTATAAACAATAAGAGACGGGAGGTTATAAACCGGCGTCAAGTGCGGTTTATTCGTGTCAATAATAATCAGATCAGCCTGTTTCCCGGGTTCGACCGAGCCGATCAGGTGATCCAGGCCGATTGCATTGGCGCCGCCGATTGTTGCCAGTTTAAGGATAGTTTGCGCATCCGCCACACAGGGGTCGCAAGAATTCACTTTATGAAGTTTGGCCGTTACATCCATTTCCCGGAAAAGATCAAGATCGTTATTACTGGCGCAGCCATCGGTTCCAAGCCCGACAGTCACCCCGGACTTTATAAATTCAGGCAACGGCGCTATCCCGGAAGCCAGTTTCATTTCGCTTTCCGTTGTAACTGAAACATTGGCGCCATTTTGGGCGATGATTTCAATATCTTCATCATCCACCCATATAGCATGAACCAAAAGTGTTTTCTGATCCAGCATCCCAAGATTGGCCAGATACCTGACCGGTGTGACCCCGTGTTCCGCCAGACAATGCTCTCTTTCGGCCTTGGTTTCAGCAACGTGAATTTGAAAGAGTACATCATATTCACGCGTTGCTTTTTTAGCCGCTTTCAAGGTTTCAGATGAGCAGGTGTAGGGGGAATGACAAAAAATTGAAGGCGTAATTGTAGGAGATACGCCTTGCCACTTGTCCACAAACGCGGATGCGGCCTGAATGTTTAAGCTCGGATCCGGAACACCCGGTGCGGGAAAATCAATGACGCCCTGGGCGGCGACGGCGCGAATACCGGAAATCGCAATCGCTTTGGCAGCATCATCTTCATAAAAATAGCCATCACAGCAGCAGGTGGTTCCGGAAAGCAGCATCTCCGCACACGCCAAAAGCGCTCCGGCATAAACGGTTTCAGGACAAAGCATTGTTTTTTCAGCCGGAAAGATATGTTCATTCAACCAGGTCAGAAGCGGCAAATCATCGGCCAGGCCCCGAAACAGCGTCATGGGCAGATGCGTGTGCGTGTTGACCAAGCCCGGCATGACAATTCCGCCCTGGCCGTCTATCCTCTCTGATGCCGAAGGTAATGTCGGATTCACATCTCGTGCTTCCACTGTTGCGATTCGGCCATCTTTAATGCCAATCACACCGTCGGGAATAATGTCGAAATCAGGATTCACTGTAATAATTGAGGCATTATAAATAACGCTATCAAACGTTGGCATTCTCTTTACACCTTTGTTATATCCACAATTTTAAAAATAATATTTTAGCAGGTTTTTCAAAGGATGCAATATTTATTTAGTAATTGTAACCCAATAGCTGGCCTATCCAAAATGGAAGTTTTAGCCTGCGTGTGTTACATGGGAAAATCAAGATTGGAATGTTAGATCCGAATAGGTGTTGAAATTTTTGTTTAATCTTGACAATCCCACCATATCTGATAATATTTTAGCTTTAATATTTAAATTTGTAACCTTAAAAAAATACGATTTCGATGAATTTTTCGGTTGCTAAAATGAGTCAAGACATTTTAACCATTAAGAGTCTATTATTATAACGATTCAAATGGTTTAAATCTGTCATACCTTATAATAGCGGCCTATTTTTATTAACCGTTTTTTGAAGAACGCAATTTTATGCTTTTCATCAGACACTAAAAACCAAGGGAGGTAAGTAAGATGAAAAAAGTTTTTTTGGTATTGATTTGTGTGGTTTTTACTTTCGGAGCGTTATCAGACGTGATGGCAAAAACCAAATGGGACATGCATTTGAACTATCCGGCCGGTAATTTTCATTCCCAGGGAGCCCAGCGATTTGCTGATGCAGTCAAAAAAGCGACTGGTGGAGAACTTAACATCGTTCTTCATGCCGGCGCCGCTTTGGGATTCAAAGGGCCTGAATTACTGAGGTCCGTCGCGGAAGGACAGCTTGCCATTGCCGAAGTGCCTACCGGTATGGTTGAAGGCGATGCGCCGGTTCTGGCGCTGACAGCCCAGCCATTTATCTCTGCCACTGCGGCCGAACAACGGCTTCTCTATGAAAAAGCCAAATCGACCTACGCCAAGGTGCTGAAAAAATTCAACCAATTCACGCTGTATACTTCCGTATGGCCATTTTCAGGGATTTACACCCAGCGTGAGATCAAATCAGCATCCGATCTTAAAGGGCTTAAAATGCGCGTGTATGACGGAACCGGCCTGGCTTTTGGCAAAGCCACCGGCATAGCGGCTCGTAAAATGCCTTTTAGCGAAGTGTATCCGGCCATGAAAGCCGGGCTTTTAGATTCCATGTATACGTCATCCGTATCCGGTGTTGATGCCAAGGCCTGGGAAATACTCAAGTTTTTTACGCCTATCAATATCGTCGGACCCGTCAATATGATTAACGTCAACCTTGACGCCTGGAATAAGCTTCCTGAAAATACCCGCAAAACGGTAACGGAAATCGCTGCCAAAATGGAAGATGAAATGTGGAAACTTGCCGGTGACATGGATGCCAAGAGCTTGGCCACACTGAAAGAGAAAGGCATGGCCGTTAGCACGGTCAGTAAAGAATTCCGCGCTGAATTAGATGCCTTGGGCGTCAAATTACGCGCCGAGTGGGCTAAAAAAGTCGGTGCAGATGCCAAAACGATTTTAGATGCGTATTACAAAGCCGCCGGTAAGTAATTGCGGTTGCAAACCGAATAAAAAGCACTTTGTCCGTATGTTGTCCGTCGCAGGGTGGGCATCGCCTGTAAATTTTTAGTATTAAGCAATATTTATGTTGGTGATGCCCACTGGCTTACCCCACCACATCTGAATAGCGGCTTCTTCTTCAAAGCCATAAGCAAGAAACGGCATCCTTCATTTGTCAGTTTATACTTTTCCATATATAATCGTTTTTCAACATGTAGGGTGCGCAAAATTTTCGTGACCGATCCCAAGTTCTGGCATAAAACCGAGTACGAAGAATTTTTCGCACCATTAAGGACGCGAAAAAAGTGTAAACTACTTTGCCCTTTAATGAAGGCAGAATTATCTGAAATAGAAATAGATGACGAGCAAAAACTTATTTTAGACAAAATAAATGTTTTTTATATTCAGACACGTTACCCTGATTATAAACTTGAATTTTATAAACAATGCAATACTGAATATACGAACGAATATTTGGGAAAATACAGGAATTTTATACATGGCTCAACTCCCTGCTAAAGTAAAAAAAATCACAGACAGCTATCTTCTGGCATTAATCAACAATGATATTCCAATCAAAGAAGCGATCCTTTTTGGCAGCTATGCAAGAGGAAATTATCAGAAATGGAGTGATATTGATATCGCTTTAGTTTCTGATATATTTGGGGGAAATCGAATTGATGACAAGGACAAGATAAGAAAAATTACGCTGTCTATAAGCAGTGAATTAGAAGTAATTCCTTTTTCGCCTAATGATTTTAATTTGCAAAACCCGTTTGTGAAAGAAATTTTAAAAACAGGCATAAGAATAGTTTGAATTCTTCAATATGAGGAGTATATAGGTTTGAACCCATCAGCCCTTTCATGGTCGTTCTCATATTTATTGTTTTTCCCTACTTTACTTTACTTTACTTTACTTTACTTTAATTATATTACATTTCGATAAATTAAGAGCTATTTAAATTATGAATTAAATTCAATTTATTTGATTTGAGTAATCAGAAGCTACTTTTTGGGGTAATTTTAAATCCCATATTTCTCGTAAATTTGGATTAAAACATAACAAAATCAAATTGTTTAAGCTATATGAGTACGACCTTGAAAAGGCTGCACTAAAACCACTTATCATAAATTCGCTGGTACTCCCCCATTTCGCTGCATGTCGATGATAGCAATGTTAAATAATTCCTTGTAAAATTCAAGCCCTTCTTGGGGGAAAACAATGCCGTATTTCTGTTTGTCGAACATCTCCCCCACTACTTTGACAGATGGGTCATTTTTGTCTATATACATCAACGTAGGTGCATCGTAAACGATAGCATCCACATTCATATTTTTTAAATTACCGATCAAGTCATCCAGGTTATCAGCCAACACCATCTTAGCATTATGGAAGCGAAGGTATTGTTCGCTGGTAGTGTCCCTGATCACGGCGACGTATTTATTGTTAATATCCGTCAGGTTTTTGATCTTTCCGGGGTCGATCTTGCTCACGGTTAACGACGATGTAAGCGTGGCTGTAAAACCGGCAAACCATATAATACCGATAAACATCCAGATCGACGCCACGAACCTGCCTTTCAACTTTTGCGGACACTTATCCCCATATCCGACAGTTGTCATGGTGACCACCGCCCACCAGTAGGCTTCCCAAATTCCCTTTGCGTAGCGTGTATTGAAGCTCTTGGGTTTGCTGTCATTTTTTTCAATAAACCATATAAGATGCGCAACGCCGGTAAGGCCGATAAAAAACAGGATCACCGAATAGCTGATGACTTTCATTATCGTGATAAAGGTGTCTGTGTGCCCTGCGGAGGTTTCATTCCTGACGGCAATCGCCAATCCGGAATCAAAAAACGGCTGGGAAAAATCAACTCGTCTCTCTCGCTCCGCGGTAATGGTGATGCCTGTTCTAAACTTCATCTTGAACTTTTAAAAATAATTCTTTGGCATCCTTCATATCAGTCCAAAAGAAGTTTACACTTTTTCTATTTCGTCCCTACGGGACTTGCCCTGGCAGCAGGCTTTCTTTCTATAGATATCCTGTCCCAACGGGACAAAGTGTAAACCGACAAATGAAGGATGCCAATTCTTTTTTATGAATTGACTCAAGGGATTCTTGAATAACCTGCCCAATCGTGCTAGATTACACCAAATGGCGATGCATTCGGCGCATCCGTATCTTCTTAAAGTCAGATTTTCACACCATTTTTCATAAAGGGCGACCATTATGCGCACCAAACCATCCATGTTGAATATTGCTATTGTCGGCGGCGGCCAGTTCTGTAAAGAAATCCTTGATATAGCGACCTTGAACTTCGAGGGAAAAGGCGTGAATGCACGCTTTACGGCAGTGGCTGATCCCGATCGGGAAACTCCCGGAATAAAAATGGCCGAGGATTTGGGACTGAAAACGCTGAAAGACTACCATGACCTTTACTTGCCCGAGTACGATATTGCTCTGATTATTGTCAGCCAACCGAAACAGCAAATCTTTAAGGATATTCTCGAAACCCGCCCTCCGCATATTCGGATTATGAACTACCATGTATTCAACCTTTTCTGGAAGGCCATTCGGTTCGAAGAGCGGAAATTGAAGGCGCAAAACGAAGAGATGAAAACCATATTCAACGGCATCCAGGATTTTATCCTGGTTATAACGCCGGAAATGGAAGTTGTCGAAGTGAATGGGGCCTTTTTAGATAAAATGGGATATACGTCTCAACAGATAATCGGAATGAAATGCTATGATATTTATCAGAAAAGTTATAATCAATGCATGGCTCACGATTCTTGCTGCCCGCTTCCGGATGTAATCCGCAATAAACGCAAAAGCCGGATGGTACAGACTCGAACGATGCCGGACGGAAGCTCGCGGTACTATGAAGTCGATGTGTATCCGATATGGGAAAAAAACGGTAAAATTTCTAAATTCATCCATATCAGCAGGAATGTGACAGACAGGAAACGCCAGGAGCTTGAGATCACCCGAAAACTGGAAAAGATGGTGGAAGAGCGCACGCGGCAGTTGAAAGAAACACATGAAAAACTGCTCCACCAAGATAAAATGGCCTCTTTGGGAAAGCTGTCCGCTTCCGTAGTTCATGAAATCAACAATCCCATTGCCGGGATATTGAACCTGGTCATGCTCGTCCAACGAATATGTAAAGAAGGCCCCGTGCGGGAAAAAGAGATCAAGCAGTTCAGACAGTATTTGAATCTCATGGAAACCGAAACACGGCGGATCGGCAAGATCGTATCCAACCTGCTGGCTTTTTCGAGGCAATCCGGCGTGGAACTCAAGCCGCTGGATATCAATCAACTGATTGATATTACGCTTTTCATGAATTCCAATCTTTTAAAACTCAATGGGGTCAAAGTTGAAAAATCAACGGCCCCGGACCTTCCGGAATTTACCGGATCCCAAGACCAGTTGGAGCAAGTTTTTATGAATTTTGTTTCCAATGCCGCAGAATCCATGAAATCAACCAGCGATAGTATTTTAAATATTAAGACCCACTGTAACCCTGGGATGAGCAAATTGATCGTATCTTTTTCTGATACAGGAGTGGGCATCCCAAGGGAAAATATTTCAAAGCTTTTCGAGCCTTTTTTCACAACCAAGAAACGGGGTAAAGGCATCGGGCTGGGCCTATCGGTTGCCTACGGGATTATTAAAGATCATGGCGGATGTATCCATGTGAAGTCCGAGGTCGGACAAGGTGCGACATTTACCATTGAGCTTCCGATCAAACGACAATTGATACAAAAAAATCCAAAAACCAAATAACAAAATCATAATCCTAAAATCATTGAATCTGACAAATCCTAATTCAGACAATGGTATAAGAAACGGGATGCTAATCACTTTGATGGATTACAGGACGATAATGATATGACACGAACCAAAATACTCATTGTGGATGATGAACTGGTAATGAGGGAATCTCTTGGCGGATGGCTCGAACGCGACGGCCACCAGGTGGAAAAAGCCGAGAGCGGCGAGGAGGGGCTGGAAAAACTGGCCGTCAATCGATTTGATATCGTACTGTTGGATATCAAAATGGAGGGGATGAGCGGACTGGAGGTTCTGAAACATATCAATGAAAACGATCCGGATGTGGCGGTGGTCATGATTACCGCTTACGGATCGATTCAGAGCACCATCGAAGCCATGAAAAACGGGGCGCATGACTATCTCCTCAAACCCTTTGATCCCAATGAGCTTGGGGTGGTGATTGAAAAAATCCTGGATTGTCAGGCCCAGGCTCGCGAAAACCTTTATCTCAGGGAACGGCATAAAGAATCAGTCCGCTTCGAAAGTATGATCGGTCAATCTCAATCCATGCAAAAAGTATTCGATCTGATACGGGATGCGGCCCCCGTGGATTCCACTGTTCTGATCACCGGTGAAACCGGCACGGGAAAAGGGCTTGCCGCCAAAGCGATCCATACGAACAGCCCAAGACGAAACGGTCCCTTTGTGGGTGTCAACTGTGGAGCGATTCCCGAACATCTGATGGAAAGCGAACTTTTCGGGCATCAAAAAGGAGCGTTTACGGATGCCAAAGAGAACAGAAAAGGTCGTTTGGAAATGGCCAACGGCGGGACGCTGTTCCTGGATGAAATCGGTGAGATCAGTATGAGAATGCAGATTGATCTGCTCAGGGTGATCGAAGATCGGGTGTTTTACAGGGTCGGTGGCACACAGCCCATTGAAACCGATTTCCGTGTGGTGGCCGCTACGAATAAAAATATCCGGGAGGCGGTAAAAACGGGCGAGTTTCGCGAAGACCTCTATTATCGTGTGAATGTCATCACGTTTGAAATGCCGCCGTTGCGGGGACGCAAAGAGGATATCCCCCTGTTGGCGAATCATTTTCTTCAACGGTTTATCCAGGAGACGAACAAGTCCATATCCGGGATCAGCCGTGAAGCTATGGATGAAATGATGCTCCATGAATGGCCGGGCAACATCCGGGAACTTGAAAATGCCATTGAAAGGGCGGTGGTCGTGGGCAAATCGGCCAAAATTACAGACCGGGATCTGCCGATATTTAATATCGATGGCATGGCCTCTCGGGAAGATCATTCGCTAAAGGCTGTTGAAAAAGCGCACATAATGAGTGTACTGATCAATAACGACTGGAACATCGCCAAAAGCTCAAAAATCCTGGAGATCGACCGGACGACCCTCTACAATAAAATCAAACGTTATAACCTCCGAAAATCAAATTGACCTTGGCATCAAACCATACCATTATCGTCACTCCCATCGGAAAGGTGGAAAACACGCTTTGCGAGTATGTCGGCGACCAGATCCGACAACAATTCGATTTTGAAACCGATGTCGTTGATTTATTAGACGACATAGCGTTTGCTTTAAACACGGAACGCAGCCAGCACCACTCCACACCAATCCTGGAAAAATTGGAGATGACAGCACCTGCAAGGGCGCTTAAAGTCCTTGCGATAACCGATGTGGATCTGTTTATCCCCATTCTTACCCATGTATACGGGGAAGCCCAGCTCGGGGGCAAGGCGGCCATCGTTTCAACTTTTCGATTAAAAGAAGATTTGAAGGTGTTTACAACCGAGGCTTTTAAGCAAAGAATCGAAAAGGAAGCCATTCACGAACTCGGACACACTTTCAAACTGATCCACTGTAAGGATCATAAGTGTATCATGCATTATTGCCGCAGCATTCGGGATGTTGACCGCAAAACCGACAGCCTGTGCCGCTATTGCCGGATTATGCTTGAAGATGAAGTCAGGCGGCTATAAAAAGAAATCATAAAAGTCAAAATACCACCACCAGAGGTGGTATCTTGATAAATTACCCCTGGAAGGGGCGCTATGGTAACCGTTCACTCCCAATACTGTTGAATTAAGGTGAACGGCTCTTTTTTGATTTAGCCTTACACTATTTATTATTAGGTTTTTTAGTTACTCGCGGTTGTGATGGCCGAGCTTTCTTTGGCCTATAGTATATGACTCTGGCAATTTCTTCTAATACTTCTATGAATATCCTTGCGGCAGTCTGGGGATCATCGGGAAGCAAAATGGCCGCTTCATCTGCCAGAGTCATCACGGCATTTTTAAATTAATGTGTCCCGCCTTATGTAGGTATAGTTGTCAGATTTTGGTTTGTTCTGGCACAAAAATTGCCTCCCTACCAAAACAACCGTTTTGGGGAAAATATGGCACAAATTGGGCATCCTTCATAAGACAGCTAAAGTATACTCGCGAAGGCCATAATTGGTGATTTTATAATTGATCAATACCTTAATTCA
>JAOZRC010000568.1:2787-4035 GCA_029940345.1 Desulfobacterales bacterium | reverse complement strand
CGGTAAAAGGTGCCAGGTGTAACCGGATTGGTTATACTGGAAATTTTGCTATTGGGAAAAATCGGGGTCAGCTTGCCTTTGCTGTCCAGTTGAAAGATATACACATACGGGTCTTCACCTGCTTCAAACTCTACCGCATATTGATCATCCTGCCGGATAATTTCACCGTCTTTGACCGTTTCCTCAATACCATTGCGGAAACGTTTGATCTGGAGAGCGGCGGATTTACCGGCGGAACTCTTATCAAGCTTGCGAAGAGTGTTTTGAATGATCACCCTTCGATTTTTGCGCCTGGCCGCTTCATCCGTGTTAGGGGCAAGCGGCTTTGTCTCTCCGAACCAGGCGACCTTGAATTGGTTTGCAGAAAGATTGAATGTGCGCACCAAATACTGTTTAACAGCTTGAGCGCGCTGCTGTGAAAGTGCCATATTGTGCGCATTGCTTCCAAGATCGCACGTATGCCCCTCAAGGCGGTAAATATACTGGCGTAATTTTTCTTTTTTAAGGGCGCGTCCCAGTTTTTGCAATTCCGCTTTGGCCTGCGTCGTCAAATTCGCACTGTTTAAGCCGAATTGTAAGTAAAGCGCTGCTTGAGGGTTTTGTTTGCTTTGCTTGACACCGCCCAAACCGCGATGCTTCATTGTGGAGCTTTCCGGTGTGAGCGCTTTGATATAATCATCCACACTCTTGGCTTGCACTGATCCGGCGATGCCGAAATCTAAGAGCAAAATACCTGAACAGATCAGTGTGGCAACCATTCGTAACATGTTTTTTCTCCTTTGTAAGTATCTATAAGTTATTGATTTTAGGTTCAACACTCCTTTGAAATGTTTAAACTGCATTATCATAATGAAACGAAAAAGGCTGATAATATCCCGGGCTATGACAACTTGTTTACGTTAATGCAATGCTGCCCTTTTCCGCAAGTGGTATGGGTGCAAACAGGCTTGGATTTTCAGCGTTTGATATATTCGCCAGTTCAGATCGAACACGCGCAAACACGATGGGCTTGCCCTCACTGCCATACCGGTCTAATAAGTCCAGGTTAAACAAACGTATTTCCGGATCCCCGTCTGGCAGAACGACCAATTCAAAATTATCCGGCAAGGAGTCAAACACCTTCGGATTATTGAGTAAATAGCGCATTATCTCTCCGGTTAACTGGAGATTCCGTTTAACAACATTTGACGGTTTATTTACTTTTGCCTGAGCCATTGTTCATATCTCCTTCGATAAGTTTTCCAATTG
>JAOZRC010000568.1:0-2687 GCA_029940345.1 Desulfobacterales bacterium | reverse complement strand
GGTTGGCGGGAGGCAAGCAGGTATATCCGTTCTGTGCCTTGCTGCCGGTCCAGGACAAAATTCATATCCGGCCCGGGAAGTGTGATGGCAGTTTTCCCGCGTACCGGGTTGCGGTTATTTAGCTGTACACCGTCAAAACTCTCCATGGGGAAGAGTTGGTACAGTTGTCCGGTGCTATCGAGCTGGAAAATATACAGAAAACAGTTTTCTTCCGGCATCAGCATAAACTGGTATAAATCCCCGGAGTGGAGTCGGTTGCCATGATGCAGCCGCCGGGGGAGCCGGTTAGCGCGGGTTGAAAATACGATGGCATTATGTAGGGCAAGCGGATTTGAATCCGGCCGGACGCTTTGAGAACCGGCTGCCGGCACCGGAGGAACCTGCGGCTGCGCGATTTGCGCTTGTGGTATGTTCGTCAAAGGCATCGTAAAATAGAGGTGTGCGTATAACTCCGGACCGATGCTGCGCGGCAAACCGCTGCCGTTTTGAGTGACATATTGATTAATGGCGGCTTGGGTTGAGGGATTGATCTTTCCGTCAGCCTCTAATTGAAAGCCGTGTCGCTTTAAAAAATACTGAACACCGAAAATTTGCGCCTGTTCAGACGCTTTTCCATAATTTTGTTTGATTAAGTTGACCAATTGCGGGTCTTGTTCCGCTTCCGGAATCAAACGCCAGTAGGGAACTTCAAAGAGGCGTCCCAAAAGCTGCAAGACACTTAACTCTGCCAGAATTCGCACAGCGTCACTCTTACCATGCACCAGTTTGCGAACGCGGTCGATCCCCAAACCTGAGCCATCGATAAAAAACCTGAAATCTTTGCGTTTTTCCAGAGCGGCCACTTGAATGGCAATGGCAGTTTGCTTCTTGGGCAACAATAAACTGTTCGCATAGTTCATCAGGTGTAAATCGATAGCCAGACGGGAATAGCCGAGTTCGTTAGATGTGCCTGCGCCGATGTCGATTGGGACAGAGCCGGCGTCAAAGTCTGCATCAGCGTCAATACCCGTAGCACCGACGTCGATATCTTCATCACATTCCGTAATGGCGCCATCCAGAACGACCACGGGCAGTTTACGGGAAATTTTAACGGAGCCTGTGGCGTACTCATTACTTAAATAGGTGGGGTCATATTGGGTGTAACGAACCCCACCGCCTACTTTGCCGAACGCGGTCTTAATCATATCGGTAATATCAGCGGGAAGCGTTTTACAAGTCGTTTTGTTGACCACATGACGGCCTTGAATCACAAATTCCTTATCTTTCGATTTGCCGAAGGTTGCCAGCAGGCCTTGAGGCTGACCATAAACCGCCAACATATTCCCCAATTGGGTCAACGCCTGACTGTAAGCGGTAACTTTGGCATAAGGGGTCGGCGGGGTGTGCATCAGCTCTTTTTCTTTTTTACTCAGATCGGGAGGTCTCATCGAAGCGCAAGAAATAAAAAATGTTAATGACACTAAGACCAAAACTGAAACAGGTACTCTTTTCATAATTCTGTCCTTAAATTACGGAGTTTGTAAAATTTAATTCCCCAAGACGACATAATCAGATTTACTGCCAGCCCTGATCAATGACTAATTTATATTGTATACTTAACAGAAACATGAATGTCAAAAAAAATATCTGCCGGGGCCAATTCATCAACACGGCAGATATGTAAACTGACAAATAAATGACGCTGCTTCCATCAATAACGGATGGGTTGGGCTACATTCACAATGATCGTCGCATTTGTCAGACGCCCGCCTTGAGAAGTCACATTGCCAATTCGTAAGGGAGCATCCCCATCTTTTTTGAAATGGTGGTGCTTTTTAAGGTCAACTGCCAAAAAAATCTGACGCACCGAAGCGTTGCGCCCCACATCAATATTACCGACTTCCGTGGAACCGGGTTCAACGTCTTCATCGGTAAAATATTCATAGTGAGCGCCACCATGAGACCTGCCATTTTCCGCCTTGTGCTTGATACGCGCCATTTTGTATTTGGAGTTGAGGGTTGAAATTACCGAATCTCCTGCTAAAACGTTATCAAACGTCACACCTGCGAATAAAAAAACAAAAACGACAACAACCGTGAACTGTTTCATCGTACTTCCTCCTTCAATTATTATGATTATTGATTATGGGTTGGTGAAAACAACCGCCTTTAATAATTATATCGCAATGAATTAAAAAACGGCTCAAACTTTTATTAATTCGGCGGGACGTTATGCCCCGCCGAAGGTTAGGTGATTAATTAATGGTGAAGCTGCCGATTTCGACATTGGCACCGTCGGCCGTAACATCTCCGACATTGGCTGTCAAATCAAGATTCAGAGTGCTTCCAGCCATATTGACGCCTGAAATATTGGCATCGGCGATACGAATAGTCGCACCATTGCTTGCGCTGATCGCTCCCGTTTCCGCATGGGTTTTTATATCCACAGAACCGATTTGCGAACTGTCAATATTGGCTCCGCCGATATAAACCGCTGACTCTTCATCACGCACATCAATTTTGCCATTAACGTGTGCGAAAAGGTCAAAATTGGCATCGCCGTTAATTTCAGCGTTGCTTATACGAACAGCGCCTACATTAAGATCGCCATGATTCGTTACCTTGCCATCAATGGTAACTTCACTTTTCGCTCTAAAATTTCCTCCGACAAATGAATTGTTGAGAATCTGAGCCCCGCCGATGAGCGT
>JAOZRC010000567.1 GCA_029940345.1 Desulfobacterales bacterium | reverse complement strand
CGGAACCCACCAATATGGTCGCCTGATTACCGAATGGTGGGTTCCGCCAGGCTCCACCCACCCTACAAATTGCCAATTTTTTATGATTCTGACTATCGAAGGTACAAAAATGGTTGTCAAAATTTAAGTTACCAAAGTAGAATTAATCAAAAGCTGGAAACAGCCATAATTAATCGGTTCATTTTCCAGAAGGATGATTCGTACTTAATTTTAATAGGGTCACCAATCAATATCCATGCACGAACCACTCCATATAACCGCCTTTTTTGACGGAAGCCCCGGACATGGTAAACAAACTGATGGTATACTCAGAGCGTTACAAAAGTTAACGCCTTTATCGATTACCCATGTTAAGATACCCCAACCTGGTTTGCTGCGTTCAATCAAAGACTGGATAGACTATTTCAAAGCCGCTATTACACTTGGCCGCGACAAACATGGTGCGGTCAGGGCAGACCTGATTATCGGCACAGGCGCTCACACCCATATTCCCATGCTTCTTTTTAAAAAAGCGAATCCCGCCAAAGTTGTCACCTGTATGAATCCGGGTTTTCCTTTATTAAAGAAGATTGATCTTTGTTTTATTCCCCAGCATGATAAAGTTAAGCTGGCGAAAGCGGAAAATGTTTTTTTAACCGTAGGGCCTCCGGTCATTTCGGAAGGAAACGGCGTTCATGCGCAGCAAAAAGGACTGCTTTTGATCGGCGGCGTGGATAAGAAAAGTCATCATTGGGATTTAGATTTGCTCAGGGCGCAGGTCTATACCATCATGGAGCGCAAAGCGTTTATGCAGTGGACGATTTCATCTTCACCGCGAACCCCTGATGACACCATATTGATGCTTCGTAAAGTGGCGGCCGATAATCCCAACGTCACTTTTTTTACCTCCAAAGAAACACCCGTAGGTTGGATTGAATTGATTTATGCCGAATGCCATACCGTTTGGGTGACCGCCGACAGCATTTCAATGGTGTATGAAGCACTGGCATACGGATGCAGTGTTGGGCTGTTGCCGGTTAAATGGAAGCATAAAAACAGCAAATTCCAAAGAAGTATATCGTTTCTCATTGAAACCAAACGGGTCATCACTTATGAAATGTGGCTGACCGGTCATCCGATGGTGCATGGCACTGTCCTGGATGAGACGAAACGCTGCGCACAGGAGATATTAAGGCGATGGTGGCCGGACCGCTTACCGTAATTCAGATGCTTCCCGATTTGGACGCCGGCGGCGTGGAACGCGGCACGTTGGAAATCGGTCGTTTCCTGTCATCTGGCGGACACAAATCCATGGTTATTTCGGCCGGAGGCCGCCTTACGCCCCAACTGGAGGCTGAGGGCAGCACCCATATTCGTTGGCGCGTCGGTGAAAAATCTCCTCGCTGTCTGCGTTACATTATCCCGCTACGCAATTTAATGCTGCAACACAAAGTCGATATCCTTCACCTGAGATCGCGTTTACCGGCGTGGATTGGCTATTTGGCCTTGAAAAATATTCCGCATCACCGGCGACCGGCGCTTATCACCACTTTCCACGGGTTTTACTCGGTCAATCTTTATAGCTCTGTTATGGCGCGAGGTGAGAAAGTGATTGCGGTTTCAAAGGCGATTGCCAGGCATCTTCGAGAGCGATATGCGCTTGCCGATGACCGCATTGTTCTTATTTATCGAGGCGTTGACGAACATTTATTCAACCCCCAGGCGATTGATCCCAATAAAACAGATGCGCTCAAAGCACGCTGGGGAATAAAAGACTGCCAAGCGCCAATAATCATGCTGCCCGGACGGATAACCCGACTTAAGGGCCATGATCTTTTTATAGAAAGCCTGGCGCGGATCAGAGACACGCCTTGGCTTGCCGTTTGCACCGGCGATACAGCGGCCAATCGTTCCTTGACGCGGCGGCTGACAAAAAAAATTGCGCACTTGAAACTGACCGATCGCATAAAACTGGTCGGCCATTGTGATGATATGCCGGCTGCTTTGATGCTGGCTGATATCGTCGTTGCGGCGTCTGTCAAACCGGAATCTTATGGCCGGGTGGCTGTGGAAGCTCAAGCAATGGGGAAACCGGTGGTTGCGACCGCGCATGGCGGTATTGTTGAAACCATTTCAGACAGAAAGACCGGATGGTTGATCGCACCTGATAACGTTGCTGAGATGGCGGCTACGTTACATGAGGCTGTTGTGAACACCTCGTTAAGAGAGCAGATGGGAGGTCGCGCCCGTGAATGGGTGAAGCACCAATTCTCCATGCGAAAAATGTGCCAATCCACGCTCAATCTCTATGTTGAATTGGCTTCGTCGCAACGCGGAGTGCAAAATGAGCGTTAGCGCGCTGTCCGAAATTGATGGCTTGCACCTTCTGTGGTGGGGACGAGCGGATTCCGATTATTCACGTAATCGCATTGTTCTAAAATTATTAGCGCAACTCGGTGTGCGTGTATCCTTTTTCAGACCGCTTTTTAGTCGCACCGGACGGATTGAGGCCTATCTGCGGCGACTAACCCGAATTTCCCGGCCGGATATGATATGGGTGCCTTGCTTTCGTCAAAACGATATTCGTTCAGCTTCTTTTCAGGCGCGCAAATGGAACGTTCCTTTGATTGCCGACCCGTTAATTTCAGCGTATGAAAAAGAAATTTTTGAAAAAAACAAGGCGCGCCGGGATTCGTTAAAAGCTGAAAAATTGCGTTTATGGGAGCAGGATTTGTTTGCACAGGCGGATATCCTGCTGGCGGATACACCGGCACATGGCGCTTTTTTCCAAGATACCCTGGGAGCCGATCCGCAAAAAATAGCGGTTTTATATGTCGGCGCCGAAACGGACCTGTTCACACCGCAGCCACTGCCGCCTGCGGATGCGCCCTTTGAAATTCTCTTTTATGGCAGCTATTTACAATTACAAGGCGTGCACGTTATCATCGAAGCTGCCAAAAAATCTCATCCTGATCTGCAATGGGTAATTTTGGGAGAGGGAAACCTGAGGGCATCAATGGAAAAACAGGCGCAGGGAGCGGCCAATATCCGGTTTGAACCCTGGCTGCCTTATAAACTGCTTCCTAAGCGAATCGCCCGCGCGCATATATTGCTCGGCATATTTGGCACAACCATAAAAGCGAACATGGTGATCCCCAATAAAATGTTTCAGGCCATGGCCGTAGGACGCCCGGTGATTACCAGACATTCGGATGCTTTTAAAGACACCTTTGCAGGCTCCGATTTAATCGGATGGACGCCGCCGGGCGATGCTGACGCTTTAGCGGCGCTTGTGAACCGTTGGGCGGCGCATCCCCAAGATTTGGCGCAGCGGGGGCATGCGACCCGGAAACTTTTAGATAATTATTTCAGTATGGATAAATTAGCGGTTATGCTGGAAAATATTTTGACCTGTGCAATTAAAATGAAATATTCTTCATGAACTCCGTAGGAGCGGCATATTTGTAGTAAAATAGTAAGGTGAATTCCATAAAAATGTACAGATTTAAAGAAGTGCAAGCTTCAGCGTTTAGGTTGAGCATTATATACCTGTGAATGCTTTTTTACGTTTTTTGATAATCATCATAAGGAATAGGGACGAAATAACTTCCCCCATTTTCAGAAGAGGAGTGCAAACTTCCGTTTGCCTCGCTAACAACGCAAGCTGAAGCTTGCACTCCGAATGTGGAAGTTATTTCGTCCCCGATCCTAACATAATGAGCAGGTAAATAATCAGATGGATATGACAGCAATTCGCTGGTCTGTGACAGATCATCATGGCAATGAAATATATCTGACCCAGGAAAGATGGGAGCATATTACTGATCCGATTAATCACCCTGTAATGAAAAATTATGAATATCATCTCAGAGAAACAATAAAACAGGGAAAGAGAAAACAAAATCCGCATAATCAGCAAAAATACCGATACAGTAGACAATTTGATGACTTGGCTGAATACAACACTCATATCATTACAATTGTTCTGTTCAGATACAAAGAAAATCATCAGCAATTCTCATTATGGCTTATTGCTTAGATTTCAATAAGATATAACATGTCA
>JAOZRC010000566.1 GCA_029940345.1 Desulfobacterales bacterium | reverse complement strand
AGGTTTCGTTCCTCAACCCAACCTACGACTACATTTAGTGTCCCGGCTTATGTTGTTTGTGCAAGATTATTGTCCACCGAAGCTCGGATTCGTTTGGTCAGCAACGGATTCTTGGCCAACGCATCATCTGGAACGGCTTTACCTTGATACCATTTGTAAGTCTTGAACTTGGCAAAATTCGTTTCAACATCATAGTCATAATTCACCGCTACGGTTGCGCATCCGAAACATAATGCCATTATTCCGATCAAAATTGTCATTCCTGATTTTTTCATCTTATTTTCTCCTTTTTAAATCATTAAAAATTAGTCATCCTTTTTCAAATGGGCTCTGCGCGATGCCGAATAGAACCCGATAAAACCGCTTCCATGAAATCGTCGGCCAGGGCGCGGCTTAAATCCACGGCTTTGAACCAGTAATCAAGCCGTTCGTGGTCCAGACCTGCAAAAGTTTTAAAATCTCCCCGATCCGGTATTTTTTGATAGGGCAGTTCCTGTAAAAATTCAGCCGATGGTGTTACCAGCAACATTCGGTCCAGATGCGCTGATGACGGACCCCGCCATGCCAGGTGTTTGTCAAGCCAGCCGGGGATAATGCGGTCGGTGTAATGGGGCATCAGAAAAAGGCCGTCCGAATCTAAATAGGGCAAGTCCATGTGGTAATCGATCAGCGCGCCGTCCCGATACACGCCATTATAAGCGCCTTCAATGTTGCGCACGCCCCTCATGACCAGCGGAATCGATCCCGATGCTGTCAAAGCGGCCTTGATATTGCCTCGGGTCAGGGCAATACGTTGAATTGGAAATTCATTCATATCGAAAAACGGCGCTTTATCACGCGGGTCATGGAACAGCGCCCGCTCTAAAAACAGCTTCAGTCCTTTGCGATTGATAAGATTGACCAGCGCGGTCGTCAGAAAGCCTATGCCCTGGGCAACGTTGTTTTCAATTGCGGTCAGACCCCGGCAGCGCACGCACATCACATTCAGCCGCAGGAAAGGGTGATTGATAATTTCATGGGCGCCATTTAAACCCAAGATGCTGTTTAAAATACGATGGCCTTCCCGGCTGACATCCTCCGGTGTTGGTTTGCGAAAATAGTACTGGTGAATATATGCGTCCTGGAAACGATCCACAGCAGCAACAGGATCAGCCATGCAAACCGATGCGAACCGCCAGGCACCTGAAGACGATCCCACCAAAAACAAGGGCTGTTTGCGATCTGCAAACCAATTGGCAAACAACATGCGGTCCAGGTGCCCCATGATCAGCCATTTGGGCCCGCCGGCCGCACCGCCAACAACTTTGACCATGTCAGGATCCAGACCACCGTCGCGGATTAGTGCCAAAGCCGTTTTCCCGGCCCTGAACACAAGGCTGTTCATATCCGGTCCTTTTCAATTCGATTCATTTTTAAGTGCTATTCGACCTTTGCAAGCGGTTGCTGCAGCGAGCCTTTTGATTGCATTTTTGAGTTGCATCAACGCCAGTTGATAAATCTTTTTATTTATAACTTTGGTGTGGGGTTGTCAAATGATAAAAATGCGTAATTTTTAAAACGCTACAAGCATTATCGGCAAAGCGATTAAAGTGTAAACTACTTTCAAGCCATCCCCAAAAAAATATATTTATTTGGCACGCTTTGATTTAACCATTTTTTATGGTAATAAAAGCCATTAACGGAGGTTAAATATGCCGACAATATCATCATTTGACTGGGAAAAGGGGTCTTGGACATCCGACACAACTGCCTCGCATTCTAACAAGGCGACTGTAAAAGTCTGTATTGCCGGTGACTGGGCGCCCATTCGCGTTTTCAAAGACATCATGGAGACCCGCCCGGAATCCGTATATGGCGATCTTCTGCCCATCCTGAGGGCGGCGGATCTGTCCATTGTCAATCTTGAATCTCCTTTGAGTGACAGGGGCGAGCCTGCCATTAAGAGCGGTTCTGTGTTAAAAGGTGAACAACGCTGCATAAAAGCGCTGACTGCTGTTCCATTCGATATGGTCACCCTGGCAAACAATCATGTTTTTGATTACGGTGTCGATGCATTTCAGGATACAATGGATGTTTTAGGCCATCATCATATTCAATGGACCGGTGCGGGAATGTCTATTGAAGAGGCTTGCACTCCCCTTGTGATAGATGTCAATGATAATATAATCGCCATTGTCAATTTCAGCGAAGGTGAGGATCTCAGGTCAGCAGGGAAAGGACCCGGTGTCATGGGCTGGGATTTGCCCAGGGTTGAAGATACTGTTAAGGCACTTAGGCAACAAGCGGATTTCATCATTGTCATTTGCCATTGCGGTATTGAATATATCCCTTTTCCACCGCCGTATGTTGCCAGCACTTTTAAGCAGATGGCCCGTGCGGGTGCGGATATTGTTATCGGCCATCACCCCCATGTTCCCCAAGGAATTCAATTTTACAATGATATTCCTATATGTTATAGCTTGGGAAATTTTGTTTTTTATCAACCTGTTGACCTTCTGTACCGTAAATCAGGTTACCTCGTGAGCCTCGGATTAAATAAAGGTTCGCTTGTATCCCTGGAACTTATCCCATATCAGATATGTGATATAGGGTTGTCGCTTGTCAAAGAGCCTGAACTTCTGGCTTTTTGGAATAAATTTAAAGAAATATCACTGCCTCTGCATGATGACAAAAAACTTGATGAGGCATGGCATGGATTTCTTCACTACTATGGCATTAACGGTTTTTTTAATGAAATAGCCATGATCACGGAAAAGATAGAGATGGAACCCCGAAAAGGTGCCGCCATGTTTCGCAACCGGCTGACGACTCTACAGCATTATCATCATTGGAAGGATTTTATGACTCATCTCATGGAGGGAACGCTTGAATCTTCACCTCAGTGGCCACGAACGCTGATAGAGGAGTGGCTGACCTGTAAAACAGATGATTATAGAATTAAAGGATAACTTTCAATGAACCGTTTCGGTAAAACCGTTCTGGTGACTGATTCAGGGTTGGGCGGCATGTCCGTATTTGCGCAGCTTGCCAATCATCTGAAAAAAAAGTCAGCATGGCAGGATGTCTCAATGGTTTATTTCAATGCATGGCCTGAACAGGACAGGGGGTATAACCATTATGTGACCATGGATCAAAGGGCTATGGTTTTCAATAATGCATTGAATGCCATGGAGAATTTTCAACCGGACATAATTCTTATAGCCTGCAATACACTTTCTGTTATTTATCCTTTTACGCATTACAGTCAAAACCCGGGAAGCAAGGTTTCCGGTATCGTGAATCACGGTGTTCAATTGATCCATAAAAATCTTATGGCACATCCGGACAGCCAGGTGATCATATTTGGCACACCCACAACTGTTGCTGAAAAATCCCATCAAAAGCAGCTAATTAAAATGGGTGTGAATCCTGGCCGCATTACCAACCAGGGATGCATTAATCTTGCGGGCAAGATTGAGAGAAATCCTTTTAGCAACAGTGTACCGGAAATGATCAATGCCAATGTGAAAGAGGCCGTTTCAAATATGAAGGAACCCAAAGGGAAAGTATATGCAGCGCTTTGCTGCACCCATTTCGGATATTGCCAGGATCTTTTTTACAAGGCTTTATCCGGACATGTAGAAGGGGGTGTCGTAATTCTCAATCCCAATCAAAGGATGGCCGATCAGGTGATGGAAGACCCGGTAGTGGAAGATTGGGACAAAACAGATACTTTTTCTCCTGACATTGACATGCGCGTTGTATCCAGGGTTTTTTGGGAACCCGAAAGAATAGATGCCTATATCAGGCTGCTGAAAGATGTTTCTCCTGAAACGATTAAGGCCTTGGCCGGCTATGAATTGAATCCGGATCTGTTTGAAGTTTAAAGTCTGTTTTTTGCATAAGGAATTTCCCCATACATAATATACCCACCCTTATAGTTGGTCTACATGTCGTAAAAGACGCAAAAAAGTTACACTCATTTAAATATATGAGATGATACACCAAGGTATATCTCCGACCGATAACCCAGTGATATTGATTATCTGAAATTCTATATCAACG
>JAOZRC010000565.1 GCA_029940345.1 Desulfobacterales bacterium | reverse complement strand
CCAGGCTCGTATAAGGCATCCTGCGGCTAAGTCCTGTAAAATCCCTGATATCCCATAAGTCAAGTTTATAGATAAAAGCGCAAGCGGCCATGAACATGCACCCTTTGATAACCGCATGATTGAGAATGTGCATGACGGCCGGAGTCAGACCCAGGGAAGTCGATGGCGCCAGACCGATGGCCAGCACAATATAGCCCACATTCGCAACGCTGGAATACGCTAACATACGTTTTAAGTTATGCTGTTTGATCGCAAAAATCGAACCGGCTATCATCGCCGCAATGGCCGCCCAGCATATAATCTCGAAAACCGGCAGCACGGTTTTGATAAAATCCAGGGTGAACACGGTAAAGATGATGCGTATCAGGGCGTAGGTGAAGGTTTTAGCCACGGCGGTGGATATAATCACGCTCACTGCTGAAGGCGCGTAGGTGTAGGCATCCGGTTGCCAGGCGTGAAGTGGGAAAAGAGCGATCTTGATAGCAAAGCCGATGAAGATAAAGATAAAAGCGGCCTTGACAGCACGCGTGGCATACAGCGGGGGAAGTAGTGTTTGCAGGTCTTGCATATTCAAAGACCCCGTTTTAATATACAAATAGCCTACGCCCAAAAGATAAAAAGAAGCGCCGACGGTGCCGATGATTAAATAACGGAAACTGGCAATCGGGGCTTTATCTCGGCCAATACCTACCAGAGCGTAACCTGTCAGGGAAGCCACTTCAAGTAAGACAAACATATTGAACAGATCGCCTGTGATGGCGATGCCCAGAAGTCCGGTGATAAGCAGCAGATAAAGCGTCCAAAAAAGAAAGGTCTTGTCCTTCATCTCTAGGGCAATATTTTTACCGGTATAAATTGCCGTTGCCAAACCGAGGAAGGAGATCAAAGTCAACATGCCGGCATTCAGATGATCGACCCGATATTCTATACCCCAAGGCGGTTTCCACCCGCCCAGCAGGTATTGCAGCGTTCCGTTGTTGATAACGCCGGCCAAAATGAACGCGGAAGATAGCAGACAGACGGACATCGCTATCAGCGACAGGGGGTAAGCCAGACGTTTATAGCGCCAACCTGTAACAAAAATAATAAACGATGTTACCAGAGGTGTTACAACAAGAATTGCCGGAAGTTGTTGAATCATTTTTTTCTTTTTAGTCTGATTCGATAAAGCGGAAATTATAGTATTCCAATTTTGGTTTTTCTCTGTGGAACACGCAAACTGAAGTTTGCACTCCTTTATTTCGGAAAAATCAAAATTGGATTAGTATATGTCGTTTTAAGTCATAAGGCGCTAATCATAATGCGCCTTAACTACAATAAGTCGACTAAATCCGGATGATGCTTGATGGTTTTGATAAACTGCGCCGTGCGGATATTAAGCCGTTGTTTCAGGATGCGTAATAACCGCTGACTCATAACATATCCCAAAGAATGGTCTTGTTCAAAAAGCGCCTTAATTTTTTCCCGCCGAAATGAAAACACTTTACACGGCTCAACACAAATCGCATCGGAAGTGAATGAGTCTTCATCCAGCATCGCCGACCATCCGAAGGTAAAACCTGGCTTGATGGCGTTAACGGAAACAGTAATTTTTTCGGTGAGTCTCTGTTCAAGAAGCACTTTCCCATGTTGTAACATATACAAGCGATCGGCCTTATCGCCCTCACGAAATATGACTTCTTTGTCATCGAAAAGCAGCAGTTCGGTTATTGGAATCAGCTTGGCTAACATTTCATCGTTAAGATGAGTCAGCATGACGATCTGTTTTAAATCTTCGATAGCGAACATGACCACCCCTTTGTGGAATTAGGAATTCCGCATTCAGAATTCCTTTTCTTTCAATATCTCTATCAGTTCGTCTTCTTCCAGTGTATTGTATTGCTTGTAAATCTTAATGGCCAGCGCCAGAGCGACGCCGAGGGTGGCAACGGCCACCACGATAGCTGTGAGCATCAGCACATGAGGCAGCGGATTGATATAATGAGTTGCCTGAACAGCGGCATGACCAGTGTCATGCCCGTGCTCAATAATGGGTATGGTGGCATTTTTCTTGGCGCCGATGGAAACATAGAACAGGATGACAGATGTCTGCAGGATACTCATGCCAATGATCTTTTTCATAAGATTTTTTTTGATGATGATGCCATACATGCCGACCATCATCAAAATAATATAAACCCAGTAATTAATTCTGGAGATCAGGATTGTCAGCAGTTCATCCATGCGTTGTATCTTATTCTTGTTTTAGGTTTGAGGTTTCAGTGTTTCAGGTTTCAGCAGCATCGCCCTGACACCCGATACCTGAAGCCTGACACCAAAATGAAAAAATATTTGTATAGGATGCCATGCGTTATAATCCCTCGTCATGCTTGCCGGCTGACGCCAGATTATAATATAAAACCACCATAACGGCCATAACCGCCAGGCCCACACCGATTTCAACCATCAGAATGCCATGCGAACGCGCGCTAATCCGATCAACGCCCAAGATATCAGCTAACGCGCTGTAATCCAAAAAATTATTCCCATAGAGCATACACACAAGGCCGACGCCGGCGTAGATTAGAACGCCCAAGGCGCATAAAAATGCGGTTAAGCGCTCTCCCATTCGTTTGATAGCCGACCTGAGATCAAAGGCAATGGCGAAAAGAATTATAGACGCACCGAAAATTACGCCGCCCTGAAACCCTCCTCCGGGGCTGTGATGTCCGTGGGCAATAACATAAAGGGCGAAAATCTGAATAAACGGTATAATCATACGGCAGGTAGTTTGAAGGATTATATCGTGCGGCACCCAGTCCGAATCAATGCGTTTGAATTGATCCGAATCGTCAGGAAATTTACCACCTTGGGCGATGCGCAACGTTATACCGGTGGGAAGATGGCGGTAGAGGCGCGTTTCCGGTTCGACCGCCTTAAACACCCTTAGCAGGAAGATGCAAGCGATTCCGGCGGTAAAAATAACGACTGTTTCAAACATGGTGTCATAACCGCGATAATCGGCCAGCACAGAAGTAACGATATTGGGGACGGAAGTGTCCTCAAGAGTGTGTTCAATATAATAGGGTGATACGTGACTGCTTGCCGGTGAATGAGGGTCTCCCCACGGAGGGAAATCCATAGAGCAGTATATCAAAAGCCCTCCCAAAAAGCCGACCAGAATTACGCCGATGGCTTTCAATCTTTGGTCCTCCTGGATGTGCGAAAAACGGCCGCTACAAACAGAACCGTGCTAACGCCGGCTCCCACTGAAGCCTCGGTGAAAGCGACATCAACCGCCCCCATAATGGCCCATAAAAGACACATCATAAAACTGTAAGCGCCAAAAAGGACAGCGGCGCTTAAAAGGTCTTTGACTGTAAGGGCTCCTATACCCAAGACAATCACAATCATCAATATTATCAGATCTAGCTGCCAAATCATTCGTCTGCCTCTGGCTCCTTACGCCACGGTTTCAGACCGGCTCTGACACCGGCGTCAATAATGGCATGGGTTGCGGTAGGGCTGGTTATAAAAACAAAAACAGCAATCAGGATGATTTTTAAGGCTATAATCAGGGCCTCGATGGAAAACGGACTTATCGTGTATAGCGCTATCGCCCCCATTGTAATGGTCAGACCGGCGGTGTCCAGTTTACCGGCCGGATGCAGCCGCGAGTAAAAATCCGGAAAACGAATAATGCCCACCGCACCGCCGGTGAAAAAAAGAAGGCCGCAAATTAGCAGGAGCGTAACGATGATATTCATTGCAAGCGCCTTGCATATTGAAGATTAAAGTTAAAAGTGCTTAAAATGATGGTTGTCAGTCCATTGATTTCTTCTTTAACGGCATCTTGGTCGGCCCTTCATCGTACAATCCTTTGCGTTTTTGAAAATATCTGGAAGCCGCCAGTACAGCGATAAAATTTAACATGGCGTAGGCCAAAGCGATATCCACGAACATATCGACACGACGGTAAATAAGACCGATTATAATCATCAAGGCGATGGTTTTCGTGCCGAGTGCGTTAACGCCGATCAGGCGATCCAAAATTGTCGGTCCGATGATCGCCCGAT
>JAOZRC010000052.1 GCA_029940345.1 Desulfobacterales bacterium | reverse complement strand
ACCATAACATGAATTACACAAAAAAGAGACCCGCTTATGCGAAAATTTTCATCTTACGGATCAGTTGACACCGAATTACACTATTACGCCCCTCGGAAAAAATTGTCAGAACGGGCCTATTCGCAATTAATTGGCGAAAACCCGGATAAGGGCGGCCATTACATTACTGCTTGGGGACCGCGGCAAACAGGCAAAACCTGGCTGATGCAGCAAGTTCTTTTCAGGTTGCAAGAGGATGAACGCTTTGATGTTGTTCCAATTGTATTGCAAACAATACCGGAGGAGCGGGATATCAACGGAGTGATAAGATATATTTCAGCGGATATTGCCAAAGTTTTGAATAAACCGGTCAAGGGGATTGATACTCCAGAAACCTTTGAGGCTTTGTTTTCGCGCGAAACTTTGGACAAACCCTTGATTTTAATTCTGGATGAGTTCGATAACCTGTCGGAAAAAGTCATTGCCGGGTTGGTCAAAGCTTTCAGAAACATCTATATCCGGCGGCAAAATCAAGCTGGCAAAACCAGCGGAGAAAAGGATTACCTGCTGCACAGCCTGGCGCTTATCGGAGTGCGGGCCGTGTTGGGAATCGAAAATGTCACCGGCTCGCCTTTTAACGTGCAACGCAGTTTGCATATTCCCAATCTGACATTTGACGAAACTGCCGGGATGTTCAAATGGTATGAGCAGGAAAGCGGGCAAAAAATTGAAGCGGATGTGGTCGAGAGACTCTTTTACGAGACCCAGGGACAGCCCGGTCTGACCTGCTGGTTTGGCGAATTGTTGACCGAAACCTTCAATGAGAATAATCCCGCTGTTACAATGCGGGATTTTGAAATTGTTTATGCCGCCGCCCTGGATTTGCTTCCGAATAACAATATTTTGAATATCATCAGCAAAGCAAGGCAAGAACCCTACAAACAGTTGGTTTTGGAGATGTTCAAGACAGACGCGAAGATACCTTTCAGATATGATGACAGCATGATAAACTTTCTGTATATGAACGGCGTCGCAGATTGGGAATCGGTCGATAAAACCAGGCATTATCTGAAATTTTCTTCGCCTTTCGCGCAGAGACGGCTCTTCAACTGCTTTGCCAACGATCTTTTCAGGGATACTGGCAAACTGTATGAACCCTTTGAGGACCTCAGCAACGTTATCACCGCTGAAAGCCTGAATATGAAAAATTTGCTGCTAAGATTCCAGGACTATCTGCTGAAAAATCGCGATTGGCTATTGAAAAATGCGCCCCGCCGAGGCGATTTGCGTATCTATGAAGCGGTTTATCATTTCAATCTGTATATGTATTTACAGGCGTTTCTCAGAAGCCGAAAAGGAGAAGTTTATCCTGAATTTCCCACAGGCAACGGGCAGATAGACCTGATTATAAAGTACAAGGGGCGGACTTATGGCGTAGAGGTGAAGAGTTATACTGATAAACCCGGGTATGATGAAGCTTTGGACCAGGCTGCCCGTTATGCTGAAAAATTGGGATTGGTTGAAATCACGCTGGCTTTATTCATCGAAGCTGTTGATGACGACAATCGGAATAAATATGAAGTGCTGTATTCGGATACGAAACGCGGCGTGACGGTACGGCCGGTTTTTGTGGAAATCGGCAGTCGAGCGTAAAAAGAGGAACAATACGACCATGATTACAATACCAGGCTTTCATAATCCGGTTAAAATACATGAAAGCGCCAGTTCGTTCGTTTTTCGGGCTGTCAGAGAAGCAGACAATCAGCCGGTTATCCTGAAAATGCTGAAAAAGGAGTATCCCACGCCGCATGAATTATTGGGACGTTACCGACAGGAATATACGCTCATGGCCGGCTTTGAGAGTGATGGTGTGATAAAACCATATAGTCTTGAGCCCTATCAGCATACACAGATGATGATTTTAGAAGATTTCGGCGCAACATCCTTGAAAATATTAGCAGAGTCTGAAACATTTTCCCTGAAAAAATGTCTGACCATCGCCGTTCGCATCACGGAAATTTTAGGGGAAGTCCATGCTGCTGATGTGATTCATAAAGACATCAACCCCTCCAATATTGTGATGAATCCTGAAACCGGGCAGGTCAAGCTCATTGACTTCGGGATTTCAACACGCTTGCCCCGTGAAAAACCTGAGATCAAACATCCTGATGTCTTGGAAGGCACACTGGCGTATATCTCGCCGGAGCAGACCGGACGGATGAATCGTTCCCTGGATTATCGCACGGATTTTTATTCATTGGGTGTCACATTGTATGAAATATTAACCCGGCAATTGCCCTTCGAAGCGGACGATGCCATCGGGTTGGCGCATTGTCATCTTGCAAAACACCCGCTCCCGCCTCATACCGTCTGCGCCGATATACCGCCAATACTGTCCGAAATTGTGATGAAATTGCTGGAAAAGAATGCCGAAGACCGCTATCAATCGGCGTATGGACTGAAGGCAGATTTAGAATTTTGTCTTGCCAATCTTGACAATATCAACCTTATTTCAGATTTCAAGGCGGGCCGGCACGACATCTCTGACCGTTTTCAGGTTCCACAGAAGCTCTATGGCAGGAAAAAAGGATGTGACACGCTGATTCGGGCGTTTGAGCGGTGCAGTACAGGCAAGTCGGAATTACTGCTGGTGACTGGCTCTGCCGGCGTGGGAAAGTCCGCCCTGGTGCATGAAATCCATAAACCCATGACTGCCATACGCGGCCATTTCATCTCCGGCAAGTTCGATCAATTCCAGCGCAATATTCCTTACTCCGCCCTCACCCTGGCGTTCAACCAATTCTGTAACCTGCTGCTAACGGAATCTCCTGAAACCTTAGCCATTTGGAAGAGAAAAATTTTGGACGCGGTGGGCGGTAATGGGCAGATAATAATTGATGTTATTCCCCGCTTAGAATTAGTGATCGGTACTCAACAGGCGGTCACAGAGGTCGGTTTGCAAGAAGCGCGGAACCGTTTTGCCCTCTCTTTTCAATTTTTCATGCAAGCGATTAGCGGGTCTGAGCATCCGCTTGTGCTGTTCATTGACGACCTGCAATGGGTGGATTCAGCTTCATTGGACCTGTTGGAACAACTTCTGGCCAATCCTCGGAGTCACCATCTGCTGGTGATTGGGGCATACCGTGATAATGAGGTCACTCCTGCGCATCCGCTGCTTAGGACGCTGGAAGAGATTGAAAAGGCAGGCACGGAGATCGGACGGATTCAGGTCGGGAATCTGGGGCAGGAGGATGTATCAGCATTGATTGGGGAAACATTGGGAAGCAAAAACTTGAAAGATATTAAAAACCTTTCAGATTTAATCTATGACAAAACCCTCGGCAATGCATTCTTTGTGACCCAATTTCTGCACACTCTCAATGAAGACGAACTTATCAGGTTTGATCCGGAAAGTCAATCCTGGACATGGGACATTGCACAGATTCAGGACGAAGGCATCACTGACAACGTCATTGAATTCATGGTGGGCAAAATCCGAAAGCTCAACCCCGCAACGCAGGAGATATTAACATTGGCGGCGTGTGTCGGAAATATCTTTGATCTCACAACACTGTCAGTCATTCGAGAACGCTCGGCCAAAGAGACGTTCGGAGAATTGCTGGATGGGATTCTGGAAGGACTGATTGTCCCGTTGGATGAACAGTACCGTTTGGTGGCAGCCGGAATGGCGAGTGATAAAAATGCGCCGGCAGTGTTCAGATTCCTGCATGACCGGGTGCAGCAGGCCGCCTATTCACTTTTCGACGATGATCAGAGAAGAAAGGCCGTTCACCTCCGCATTGGACGTTTACTGCTCACCAATACACCGGATTCGGACATCGAAGAGCAAATTTTCGATATTCTCAACCAGCTGAACCATGGCCGTGGCCTCATGATAGAACAAAATGAACGCACTCGCATGGCGGAGTTGAACCTCCTGGCGGCAAAAAAAGCGAAAACCGCCACAGGCTATGTTCAGGCCTTGAATTATACCGTGTTTGGGATAGAACTGTTGCCCGAAGAGAGTTGGCACCGGTGCTACGACCTGACATTGCGTCTGTATGAGGAAGGCGCCGAAGCTGCATATTTGAGTGGGAATTTTGGGCAGATGGATCGCATGATTGAAAGCGTATTACAAAACGCCCTTACACATCTGGATGCGGTCAAGTCGTATGAAATCAAAATCGAAGCGCTGAAAATACAGGACAAGCGCTTAGAAGCCATCAACACCGGATTGCATTTGTTGAAACTGCTTGGAGTCGTGTTTCCTGAAAAGCCTTCGACATTTCACATTGTCCTGGCTTTATTGAGAATGAAACTGGCTCTGGCAGGAAAACGCATCAAGGATATTATGACCTTACCGGATATGAGCGATCAAAACAAACTGGCCGTGATGAGGTGTTTGCTGGAGATCGGGTCGGCTGCGTATTCTGCCGTTCCTGATTTATTGCCGCTTCTGGTGTTCAAGCACGTCTCGTTATCAGTCCAATATGGCAATACGCCGGGAGCGAGTTTCAATTATGCGACTTATGCGTTTACGCTGTGTGGGATATTAGGAAATATCGAAGCCGGGTATCGCTTCAGTCACTTGGCATTACACCTGTTGGAACGGTTTCATGAGAAAACGTTCGAAACCAAGACGGTGTTTATGGTGAATTATTTTGTAACCCACTGGAAGGAACCTGCCGCCAACACATTGCAGCCCCTGTTAAAAGCCTATCAGTGCGGATTGGAAACCGGTGATTTCGAATATGCCGGCCATGCTGTCAGCGTGTGCATGTCGAATGCGCTTTTTATCGGGACCCCATTGCCCGCCATTGAACGCGATATCCTGAAATATAAGCCGATTATACATCAATTGAAGCAAGAAATGACGCTTCATAGCATGAATTTGTGTCATCAAATTACAGCCAACCTGAGAGGCGAAACCGATTCTCCATGGAATCTGGTTGGCGAGTACTACGATGAAGAGGCCATGATCCCCGCCATACAGGACAATCACACCGAAATTTTCCAGATATATCTTTGGAAATTGACGCTGTGTTATCTGTTTCACGATTATTCTCAGGCTATTGATCAGGTTGATGCCGGTCAGCCTTATTTAGACGGTACGCGGGGTTCCCTCCCCTATCCGCTTTTCCATTTCTATTCCTCTTTGGCCCGCTTAGCAGTGTACTCCGAAAAGTCGCACGCGCAACGCCTGCGTACGTTCATCCAGATTGCCGCAAGCCAGAGAAAAATGAAAAAGTGGGCATATCATGCCCCGATGAATTTTTTGCATAAATGGTATTTGGTAGAGGCAGAACGCTGCCGGGTGTCGGGCAAGAACAGCAAGGCGGCGGCGTATTACGACCTGGCAATTGAGGGGGCCGTGAAGCACAAGTATGTGAATGAAGAAGCATTAGCATACGAATTGGCCGGAAGGTTTTATGTGGAACGCAAACACACGACGATTGCGCAGTGCTACTTCATGAATGCCCGGGCTGCCTACCAGTACTGGGGCGCGTTGGCAAAGGTCAGGGATGTGGAAAAGCGCTATGCGGACGTCCTGGATATGCTCTCCTTCCGGACGTTGAGGAGAGAATCAAGGCCTCATGTGTATCAACAAGAGGCCAGGTGCACCGTTTCGCAGACAGACCTGTCGGTTTCAACCTCAGCCGGCTCTCACACCTCAGCCGTCTTAGATATCGAAAGTGTGTTGAAAGCCTCCCAGACCCTTTCGGGAGAAATTCGCCTGGAACGCCTTTTGACTGAAATGATGCGACTGGTGATGGAAAATGCCGGTGCGGAACAAGGCGTGTTGATCTTACCGAAAGGCGACGAGTGGTGTATTGAAGCCATCGGACATGTGAATAAGAAGGACGTCGAGATATTACCGGGAATTCCGCTAGAAACATGCAATGTTTTGGAAACTTCGCAGGTTTCTGCCGGCATCGTCAATTATGTCATTCGCACTCAAGAGCCGCTTGTCCTGCAAGATGCTCTCAATCAAGGAAATTTTATGCATGATGAATATGTCCGTGCAAACCGTTCGAAATCGATTTTGTGTCTTCCGCTTCTGAATCAAGGAAATTTGACCGGCGTGTTGTATTTGGAAAACACGTTGACAACGGCGGCGTTTACCCCGGAAAGGTTGGAAGTGTTACATATACTCTCTTCCCAAGCGGCCATCTCGCTTGAAAATGCCCGTCTGTATAACCGATTAGCCGGGTATAGCCGCACCCTGGAATCCAAAGTGGCTGAACGGACGCGGGAACTCACCATGGCCACGGAAACCGCGGAAATTGCCAATCAGGCCAAAAGCACGTTTCTTGCCAGCATGAGCCACGAGTTGCGAACACCTCTCAATGGAATTCTCGGATTTGCTCAGATTTTACAACGTGATTCCTCTGTCACCAGGCAACAGCAACATGGCTTGAATGTCATTGAGCAAAGCGGCAATCATCTGTTGGCCCTTATTAACGATGTGCTTGATCTTGCCAAAGTCGAATCCGGAAAAATAGAACTGTACGAGACCGATTTCAATTTAGCCACATTACTGAGCGGCGTCTCCGAAATCATCGATATTCAAGCAAAAGAGAAAGGCATTGACTTTTATTCAGAATCTGCGAATGATCTCCCTGATGCGGTGCATGGTGATGAACGACGATTGCGGCAAATATTATTGAACTTATCAGGCAATGCGGTCAAGTTCACAGATCAGGGCCGTGTTACTTTAAAAATCAGCGTGAACCGGGGCGAACGCACCGATTCGCCCCTGATCTGTTTTAAAATAGAAGACACCGGTGTCGGTATCTCCCCTGAAAATCTTGAAAGTATTTTTAAACCGTTTGAACAAGTCGGGGCGCAAGAACATCAAGCTAAGGGAACCGGTTTGGGGCTAGCCATCAGCAAAAATTTAGTCGAATTGATGGGAGGTCACTTATCCGTCAGCAGTACGATCAATGCCGGCACTGTGTTTCAGTTTGAATTGGCTTTGCCGATTGCAGATCATCAGGTCGCCCGGATCACTCAACAACCGATTGTCGGAATGCAAGGCGTACCACCCAAAATATTATTGGTGGATGATAATTCGGACAATCTGGCCGTACTGGCCGATTTACTTTCACCATTGGGTTTCTATATCAAACTGGCTAATGATGGGCGCGAAGGATTGGAAAAAGCGATGCAATGGCAGCCGGATATGATTATCACCGATCTGATTATGCCGGAAACAGACGGTTTTGAATTGATTCGCAAAGTGCGCCAATCCCCGGTATTGAAAGAAATATTTATCATCGCCACTTCAGCCAGCGTGTCTGAGGCCGACAACAGTTTAACGGCCGGCAGTAACGCTTTTTTACCCAAACCGATCCAAACCGAAACGCTTTTTGCGCAATTACGGCAACTTCTTAACCTGACCTGGGTATATGGAGATAGGATTAAAGAAACGGCCGAAGAAACCCATGCTGGCCGGATGGTGTTTCCCCTTGCATCCGTATTAGAAAAACTGTATGAGTCAGCATTAATGGGTGACATTGATGAACTTGAGAAACAGGCCGCCATTCTCGCTGACACGGATGTGAAGTTTAAACCCTTTGTCACCCAAATGCAAGCCTTCCTTAACAAGTATCAAGTGAATAAATTTAGTGAATGGCTTGAAGGAGAAATGATGAATGACCGCTAAAATTCTAATTGTTGATGATGAGCCAAACAATTTGGACGTACTGCGTAATTGTCTGCGCGAAGCCGGCTTTAAAGCGCTGGTGGCTGAAGATGGAAAAACGGCTCTCAAACGGGCCGATTATATCAAGCCTGATCTAATCCTGTTGGATGTGAATATGCCGAAAATGGATGGGTTTGAAACTTGCCGCCTCTTAAAAAAGAATGAAGTGACGCAAGATACGCCTGTTATTTTTATAACCGCCAAAACCGAATCCGTTGATAAAGTCAAAGGGCTTGAAATCGGAGCCGTTGACTACATTACCAAACCCTTCCAAACTGAGGAGGTGATTGCGCGTGTCAAAAGACATCTGACTATCCGCAATTTGCAAAAACAATTAGAAGCCAAAAATGCACAATTGCAACTGATTAACAGTGAGTTGACCCGCGAAATCACCGAACGAAAACAGGCCGAGGAAGAACTTCGCAAAGCCAGGGAACAGGCCGAAGCCGCCAACCGCGCCAAAAGTCAATTTATCGCTAACATGAGCCATGAAATCCGCACCCCCATGAACGCGATCATCGGACTCACCCATCTTGCGCTGCGCACAAAGCCCGCACCGCGTTTGCATGACTATCTAGGCAAAACGTTGTCCTCTGCCAACGCCCTGCTCGGAATTATTAACGATATTCTTGATTTTTCCAAGATCGAAGCCGATAAACTGGATATGGAGGACACTCGTTTTTTGCTGAGTGATGTCATGGAAAATTTGTCCGCGCTGCTTGGCTCTAAGGCTGAGGACAAAGGAATCGAAATGTTGTTTGCCACCGACCCGGATGTGCCTTTGGCCCTTATGGGCGATCCGTTGCGTCTCGGACAGATACTCATCAACCTGACGAACAATGCCATTAAGTTCACGGACACTGGCGAGATTATCATTGCCACAAAACTGATCGGCATGCATGTGAACCGGCTGGAACTCCGCTTCACCGTGCGCGACACAGGCATCGGACTCTCTGAAAAACAGATTGACGGGCTTTTCCGGCCCTTTACCCAGGCGGACGCTTCCACCACCCGGGAATATGGCGGAACCGGCCTGGGATTGACTATCTGCAAGCGTCTTGCAGAAATGATGAACGGTGACATTTCGGTAACGTCCCAGCCAGGATGCGGAAGCGTCTTTACATTCACCGCGGAGTTTGGGCAACCTGCCGTGGAAAAGCGCAAACGTTTCTTGCCAACTCACGATAATGCTGATAACGCCGATGACCTGTCCATGATTAGCCTTGATCTTATAAAGGGCGCCAGCGTTCTGCTCGTTGAAGATAACGCCATCAATCAGCAGGTGGCGACCGAATTTTTAGAGCAAGCAGGCATGATCGTGACGCTTGCCGCCAACGGCCGGGAAGCGGTAAAGGCCGTCAGTCAGGCCGCTTTCGATCTGATTTTCATGGACCTCGAAATGCCTGAAATGGATGGCTATGAAGCATCGCGGGCAATACGCCAGGACGCCCGTTTTGCGGATATACCTATCATCGCCATGACGGCGCACGCGATGTCCGGGATCAGGGAAAAATGCCTCACCGCCGGAATGAACGACCATCTGTCCAAACCCATTGATCCCCCGGAACTGATCGCCGCGCTGGTCAGATGGATCAAACCGCAAACAAGAGAAGCGCCGGAGCCGCACCGTGTGCAAGGTGAGGAAAAACTGGCGCAAGACCTTCAGGAACAAATGCCCGATCTTGACATCGCCACTGCTTTGAAACGACTCGGAGGCAACCATGCGCTTTTGAAAAAGCTGTTAATTGATTTTGCAGATGACTACTCCGAAACCGCGAAAACAATACGAAAAGCGCTTGACAGCGGTGACATCGAATATATCCGGCGCACTGCGCACACGATCAAGGGCGTGGCCGGTAATATAGGGGCGGATGATCTGACAGAGGCCGCGCGTAAGTTGGAAGCTGCATCCGCAGGCAGCCGGCCGGATGATGACGTCCTCAATGAGTTTGAAACCGCTTTGAACCTGACAACGGCTTCGGCAAGCACTCTCAAAGCCGCTCCGCAAAAACCGCCGGCGGATGTTTCCAATCCCGCTCCGAAACCGGCGGCAGACCGTGATAAACTGGCCCCTCTGCTGTCTGAACTGGACGGCTATCTTGAACACGGCCAGATAAAAGCTGCCCAATTTATAAATATTTTAGGAGCGATCTTGCCCGGTCCTGATTTTAGAGAACCGCTGGAACGCCTCGAAGAACATATTGACAACTATAATTTTGATGACGCGCGGGCGCCAGTGGCCGAAATTGCCGATTTGCTGGATATTTCGCTTGACAACCCATAAAATATTTCATGAATGTAAAACTTACATGGCAATTTTAGGAGAATAAATGATGCGAAAATTTTCATCTTACGGACCTGTTAATACAAAATTGAATTACTATGCCCCTCGAAAGGAATTGTCAGAGCGAGCTTATACACAGCTTATTGGCGAAGACCCTGATGAGGGCGGCCATTTCATCACCGCCTGGGGGCCGCGGCAAACAGGCAAGACCTGGCTGATGCAGCAAGTTCTTTTCAGGTTGCAAGAGGATGAGCGCTTTGATGCAGTCAAGATAAATTTGCAAAGCATCACTGAACAACGAGATATCAGCGGTGTGTTAAAATATATTTCAGAGGCCCTGGCTGATACACTGAATATACCGGATATTGTGAGGACTGACACTCCTGAAGAATTTGAAGCCCTGTTTTCCCGCAAGGTTCTGGATAAACCGTTGATTTTGATCCTGGATGAATTCGACAACCTGTCGGAAAAAGTCATCGCCCCTCTGGTCAAATCTTTCAGAAACATCTATATTTCACGGCAGGATCAAGCTGGAAAAATCAGTGGTGAAAAAAATTATCTGTTGCACAGTCTGGCGCTTATCGGCGTGCGGGCAGTGTTGGGAATCGAAAACGTCACCGGTTCGCCTTTCAACGTGCAGCGCAGCCTGTATATCCCTGACCTTACTTTTAAAGAAGTTCAGGGCATGTTCGACTGGTATCAAAAGGAAAGCGGACAGATGATTGAGACTGATGTCGTCGAGCGGCTCTTTTACGAAACCCAGGGACAGCCCGGTCTGACTTGTTGGTTTGGTGAACTGTTGACCGAAACGTATAATATGCAAACAGACCATGCGATCACAATGGATGATTTTGAGGAAGTTTATGCTGATGCGATAGATGTGCTGCCGAACAACAATATTTTGAATATCATCAGCAAAGCAAAGCAGACACCCTACAAATCTTTCGTGCTGGAGATGTTCAGAACAGATGCAAAGATAAGATTTAGGTATGACAACCAAAACATCAATTTTCTGTATATGAATGGCGTTGTCAGCCGGGAGAAGATCGGCAGAAAAGGGAATTATGTGAAATTCGCCTGTCCTTATATCCAGAAACGGCTGTTCAATTGCTTTGCGGATGATCTGGTCCCGCAAACAGGCCGATTGCACGCTCCTTTTGAGGACTTGAGCGACACTGTCACCGATAAAAATCTTAATATCAGGAATCTGCTGGGACGCTATCAGGACTATCTGCTGAAAAACCGCAGTTGGCTATTGGAAAACGCACCCCGTCGAAGTGATTTGCGTATCTATGAAGCGGTTTACCATTTCAACCTGTATATGTATTTGCAAGCGTTTCTCAGGAGCAGAAAAGGTGTGGTTTATCCTGAATTTCCTACAGGCAATGGGCAGATAGACCTGATTATAAAATACCAGGGGAAGACGTATGGCATAGAGGTGAAGAGTTATACCGATAAACCCGGTTATCACGAAGCTTTGGACCAGGCCGCCCGCTATGCTAAAAGTTTGGGTATTTCTGAAATAACGCTGGCCTTTTTCATCGAAGCGATTGATGACGACAACCGATGCAAGTATGAAGCGGTGTATACAGATAAAAAACGCGGCGTGACGGTGCATCCGGTTTTTGTGGAAATCGGCAGTCGGGAGTAAACCCAGGGAAAATATGTATGGCACGCTCAAAACGTAACCGTTCACTCCCCACCGCCCTTGTTCCCATGCTCCGGCGTGGGAACGTATAGCTGCGACACCTGTACCTTGAATTGGCGCGGCTTTGACCCCAAGTAGATTCCCACGCCGGAGCATGGGAACCAGAGGGGGAGTGAACGGTTCCGCCAGTATGTCTGCTCTTGTTGCTGACCCTGTTCGAAGCTGGGATACGGACGGCCCATTGGTCAAACCGGGACAGCGTTTGGAATTCGATCATGTCGCTAACCTGGATGTGCAGGCCGACCGCACAATCTCCCAGGACAATGTCCTTTCTTGTGGTTCGCCTCTTGGGGTGCCGGATACACCCAAGTAACACATTGATCATAACATGAATTATAGACAAAAGGAAACCCGCTTATGCGAAAATTTTCATCTTACGGATCAGTTGACACCGAGTCACATTATTACACCCCTCGAAAAAAATTACTTGAATTGGCTTATACGCAATTAATTGGCGAAATTCCGGACAAGGGCGGCCACTACATTACTGCTTGGGGGCCGCGGCAAACAGGCAAGACATGGATTATGCAGCAGGCGCTTTTCAGGTTGCAAAAAGATGAGCGCTTTGATGTGGTGCCAATTGTACTGCAAACGATACCGGAAGAGCGGGATATCAGCGGGGTGCTAAAATACATTTCGACCCAATTAGCCCTATCTTTGAATAAGCCAATTGAAGGGGCCGACACGCCAGAAGCGTTTGAGGAGCAGTTTTCCCGAAGAGTTATAGATAAACCGTTGATTTTGATCCTGGATGAGTTTGACAACCTTTCGGCAAAGGTCATTGCCGGCTTGGTCAAATCTTTCAGAAACATCTATATCTCACGTCAGAATCAAGCTGGCAAAACCAGCGGGGAAAAGGATTATTTGCTGCACAGCCTGGCGCTTATCGGCGTACGAGCGGTGTTGGGAATCGAAAATGTCACTGGCTCACCCTTCAACGTACAGCGCAGCTTGCATATACCTGACCTGACTTTTGAAGAAGTGCGGGGGATGTTCGACTGGTATCAAAAGGAAAGCGGACAGATGATTGAGACTGATGTTGTCGAGCGGCTCTTTTACGAAACCCAGGGACAGCCAGGTCTGACTTGTTGGTTTGGTGAACTGTTGACCGAAACGTATAATATGCAAACAGACCATGCGATCACAATGGATGATTTTGAGGAAGTTTATGCTGATGCGATAGATGTGCTGCCGAACAACAATATTTTGAATATCATCAGCAAAGCAAAGCAGACACCCTACAAATCTTTCGTGCTGGAGATGTTCAGAACAGATGCAAAGATAAGATTTAGGTATGACAACCAAAACATCAATTTTCTGTATATGAATGGCGTTGTCAGCCGGGAGAAGATCGGCAGAAAAGGGAATTATGTGAAATTCGCCTGTCCTTATATCCAGAAACGGCTGTTCAATTGCTTTGCGGATGATCTGGTCCCGCAAACAGGCCGATTGCACGCTCCTTTTGAGGACTTGAGCGACACTGTCACCGATAAAAATCTTAATATCAGGAATCTGCTGGGACGCTATCAGGACTATCTGCTGAAAAACCGCAGTTGGCTATTGGAAAACGCACCCCGTCGAAGTGATTTGCGTATCTATGAAGCGGTTTACCATTTCAACCTGTATATGTATTTGCAAGCGTTTCTCAGGAGCAGAAAAGGTGTGGTTTATCCTGAATTTCCTACAGGCAATGGGCAGATAGACCTGATTATAAAATACCAGGGGAAGACGTATGGCATAGAGGTGAAGAGTTATACCGATAAACCCGGTTATCACGAAGCTTTGGACCAGGCCGCCCGCTATGCTAAAAGTTTGGGTATTTCTGAAATAACGCTGGCCTTTTTCATCGAAGCGATTGATGACGACAACCGATGCAAGTATGAAGCGATTTATACGGATGAAAAACGCGGCGTGACGGTGCGGCCGGTTTTTGTGGAAATCGGCAGTCGTGACTAAACACCGGGAGATTATTCTACGGCACACTCCCGCTTTTATCCTGTTGGATGATAACCGTTTATTCCCTCTGGGCGGAACGGTTTTCCGCTCAACATGATCACAACCATGCGTGAGTATGTAGCGCGGGAAGCTATCCCGCGTTTGTTTGCACGAAGGGGGAGTGAACGGTTACCAAAGAACATATTGACAACTATAATTTTGACAAAGCGCGCGAGCCAGCAGCCGAAATTGCCGATTTGCTGGATATTGCGCTAGAAAGGTGAAAAAATGCTAAATTCCCAAAACGAAAATCAAAGACAAACAATCCTTATTGCAGATGATTCACGTATGAATATCAATATCATCGTGGAAATTTTCAAGAACGAATACGAAATCATTATCGCCCGCGATGGCCGCCAGGCCCTTAAACGAGTGGCCTCTGATCCTCCTGACCTGATCCTGTTGGATATAATAATGCCGGAAATGGATGGCTATGAAGTCTGCCGGCGATTAAAAGCGGATGCCAAAACAAAAGACATCCCGGTAGTTTTTTTAACGTCATTGAGCGATAAGGACGAAGAATCCCGGGGATTGGCTTTAGGCGCCATCGATTATATCAAAAAGCCCATGAAAGTGCCGATTGTCAAGGCAAGGGTGAAAAACCTCCTGGAACTGCGGGCGGCCATGGTGGAACTTGAATCCCTTCGCCTGCTGGCGCTGGATGCCAACCCCAATACCGGATTGCCCGGCAACAACAGCGTCAACAAAATAATCACTGCGGCTTTGCAAAATAATGTGACCAGTTGTGTGATATACGCTGATCTCGATAATTTCAAGGCATTCAATGATAAATACGGATTCGCCCGTGGGGACGCTGTGATACAATTTACGGCCGACGTTTTTCAAAACGCCGTAAAGACAAGCGGATGTGATGACGCCTTTATCGGCCATATCGGGGGCGATGATTTTGTTCTCCTGGTTCCATCAGAAAAATGCCATGACGTGGCTGATGCGATTAAAAACCGATTTGATCAGGGAATCATCGCATTTTACAATTCTGAAGACGCCCTGGCGCAATGCATCCGCACTTCAGACCGGCAGGGCCGCCCCAAGACGTTTCCCCTGATGAGTATAAGCATGGCCGGCGTCGATCTTGCCAGCCGCAAGTTCAGCCAATACCTCCAGGTGAATGACACATGCGCGGAGATGAAAAAAAAGGCCAAAGAAGCAGTCGGAAGCTGTTTTGTTTCAGATCGGCGGAATGATGTCAGGCTCTAAGGCAAACGTAATTTTTCATCAATCGGCAGCCTTTTGGGTTATATTATTTGTTTCCACTTAGGAACGGGGACGATAGCTTCCCCATTCCGGAGTGCAAAC
>JAOZRC010000564.1 GCA_029940345.1 Desulfobacterales bacterium | reverse complement strand
AACCGCTCTCACGCTTTTGCAGCCGATTTAAGACTTTTCAAACAGGCTCTCAGCAGGCGTTGGATATTTTATGGCACAAATAATCTGTGTAACCAGTCATAAAGGAGGGGTGGGTAAGACTGTCACCTCGGTTAATCTTGCGGCCGCTTTGGCGATGAATGGTAAAAAGACGCTGCTGGTCGATTGCGATCCTCAGGGAAGTGCATCCGCCTGCACCGGCATTCCTAAAAGTATTTCAGACCCGACGCTTGAACACGGTGTCCAGGGAATTTGTACGATTGAAGAAACTATGATATCTGGTTGTCATAAATTTCTTAAAGTTATCCCAATGCCCCGTGGGATTTTACATGAAGATGACGAGTTCAACTTGATGCAAGGCCAAAAAATATGTTTAGGCACCTTTCTGGGTGGAGCAAAGGACCTTTTTGATTATATTATTATTGACACCGCCGCTCCGGCCGGATTTCTAACGCTGAATGCGATTATTGCCGCAAACGCTGTTATCATTCCGCTCCAGTGTGAGTTGCTTGCATTTAATACCCTTCATCAAACGATCAAAATGCTTAGAAAGGTCAAATTAACGGATAATCCCGGTTTAGGTCTGGCTGGTATTCTGCTGACCATGTATGACAAGGGGGAAAATGTATCCGAGCGCATTATTAAAAGTGCGCGCAAGCATTTAAAAAAATCGATTTTTAACACAGTTATTCCCCGCAGTGTGCAAATACGGGAATTAGCTGCTTTTTGTAAACCCATTGTAATTCGCAAAATAACATCTGTCGCCGCTCAACGTTATTTTGATTTGGCATGGGAAGTTATGCAAATGCGGAATTCAGTCTGATTGAATTTGAAAAAGCGAATATTAGTTCCTTGAAAAGCGGAACTGAAAGAGAGGTTATCAATGAACCCGGTGCAAATTGAAACAGTTCTTGAAAACTGTGAATTTTTCAGGGAATTGGAAAAAGATGATATCAAGCAAATTGCCCATTTTTGCCAAGTGGTCGAATATGAAGCCGGAGAATTTATCTTTGAACAGGGTGATTTCGGAGAAGCCCTTTATGTGATTGCCGAAGGCCGTGTCTTACTTGAACGGTCAATTGACCTCGGGGAGCGTAAAGGTTCGGTCGTGATTGACACCCTGGGAAAAGGACGCGTGACCGGTTGCTGGGCGTGTCTCCTGGGTGAAAACCATAACCTGATGTCTTCGGCTTGCTGCCAGAAGCCAACCCAGGCATTAACATTGAATGGATCGGAACTGAGGAAATTGATGCTTCGCAATACCACAGCCGGTTTTCATATCATGGAAAGATTCTGCTTCTTGCTAAAAGACCGCATCTATGCGGCGTATGGCGCAATGGAAAAAATTTAAGTGCCTGGCCATACGTTTTCGGACATGAGACATCCGAGCCAGAGAAAATACAAATAGATCAAAACCTCGAATATCTTGGGTATAAAAACTTTTATCCGGGTGCTTAGGTCCCTGAAAAAAGGAAGACTGCATGAAAGAAACAACCGATGTGAATGAGGAGGCGCTGTTGCAAGATGCCAGGGAGCGCCTTGAAACATTTCCCAAAGAAAGAGGAAATTTGATTCCGATTCTGCAAATGATGCAGGAAAAATTAGCTTATCTGCCATCTCTGGCGATTGCAATGGTGGCTGAATATCTTGGAATGACCGCCAGCGAAGTATATGGCGTTGCAACTTTTTACAATCAATTCCGTTTTCAACCGCCCGGCCGTAATCCGATCAAAGTGTGTCTGGGAACCGCCTGCTATGTCAAAGGTGGGGACATTATTCTTGAAAATTTCGAGCGCAAACTTGAAATTCGGGAAGGGGATACAACGCCGGACCGGGAATTCAGTATTGAAAGAGTTGCCTGTGTGGGGTGTTGCGCACTGGCACCGGTGGCGATTGCCGGTGAAACCCTTCACGGGCATATGCAACCGAGCAAAGTTGAAGGTCTGGTCCTTCGCATCCGCATGGAAACCCAAAAAAAAGAAAAAGAAGCCCATGAAAAAAGCAGATCCGAAAGCAGCTCCGATTAATAAGGATATCCCCAAACAGGCCTACGACCGAATCTATAAGAAAGCGATGCAACGGCAAGAGGCGTTTCTTACCGCTCCGGGGCCGCGTATCCATATCGGCACGGCGACATGTGGCATTGCGGCAGGGGCGTTGGAAACACGAAGTGCATTTAAGGAAGCGCTGGCGCAACGCAATATTGACGCTCAGATCCACACCGTCGGCTGTTTTGGGCATTGCTATGCCGAACCGGTGGTTGTCATCGATCATCCCGATTCCGGATTCCCTCCCATTTTTTATCCTGAAGTCACACCGGCCAAAGCCAAAATGCTGACTACCCTTTTTTTAGAAGAGGGCGATCCCCGTTTTGAACATATCCTTGGCGCCACCGTTGCCAATGAAATGATTCCATCGATAATGGATTTTGCACGGTTTAACCAGGAAAAACGCGTGGTCATGGAAAAATGCGGCACTATTGAGCCGGAAAATATTTATGAATATATTGCGGCGGACGGCTATTCAGCGCTATCCCGTGCATTGCAATGCGCTCCCGATGAGATTATTGATCAGGTTAAAAAATCCGGGTTAAGAGGTCGCGGGGGAGCCGGTTTTCCCACGGGTTTAAAATGGGAGTTCGCCTGTAACGTTCTGGATAACGAAACGATTGTGATCTGTAATGCCGACGAAGGTGATCCAGGCGCCTATATGGATCGCACGCTTCTTGAGAGCAATCCCCATCAGATTTTGGAAGGGATGGCTATCTGCGCGTATGCGACAGGTGCCCGGCATGGTATTATTTATGTCAGGGCGGAATATCCGCTGGCAGTCAAACTGGTCACCCATGCCGTTGAACAGGCCCGCGCGCAGGGTCTTCTCGGCCAATCCGTTCTAAATACGGCGTTTGCTTTTGATATTGATATTTTTCAAGGGTCAGGGGCATTTGTATGTGGAGAAGAAACCGCTTTGATTCTGTCGATGGAAGGGCATCGGGGCGCACCCCGATATCGTCCGCCCTATCCCGCTCAGAAAGGCTTGCACGACCACCCCACCGTGATAAACAATGTCAAAACGTTTGCCAGTATTTCTCCGATCATCAATAAAGGCGCCAAATGGTTTCGCACAATCGGTACAGAACGAAGTCCCGGCACAGCGATTTTTTCAGTTGTTGGCAGTGTTGTTCACGCCGGTCTTGTGGAAATACCCATGGGTGTGACGCTACGCACCCTTATTTTCGATATTTGCGGCGGAATCCCAAATAACAAACAGTTCAAAGCTGTTCAGATCGGCGGGCCCTCCGGAGGTTGCCTGCCGGCTGAATTTTTAGATACGCAGATTGATTTCGATTCCTTAATCGAAGCCGGCGCCATGATGGGATCCGGTGGCATGGTGGTTATGGATGAGGATTCATGCATGGTGGATGTCGCGCGCTACTTTCTGGATTTTACGCAAAAAGAGTCGTGCGGGAAATGTACTTTTTGCCGCATCGGAACCCATCAGCTCCTCAATATTCTGTCACGTCTGACCCTAGGCGAGGGAAGAGAGGAGGATATTGAACGACTGGAAAATCTGAGTGAAGACATTAAAAACGGTTCTCTTTGCGGACTGGGCAAAACGGCACCAAACCCGGTGCTAACCTCTTTACAGTATTTCAAAGATGAGTATGTAGCGCATATCAAAGAAAAACGCTGCCCGGGCCAGACCTGCCGTGCATTAACCGCTTTTTATATCGAATTGGATAAATGCGCGCGCGGGTGCGACCTTTGTGAAGCATGCTGTCCGGTGGAAGCTGTTTTCACTACGAGCAACCGCAAAAAGGGAATTGACCAGACGCTATGCGTCAAATGCGGGGAATGCCAGGTTGCTTGCCCACCGGATTACGACGCTGTGAGGAAGGTTTCACCGGCAGCATTAGCGCCTGTTATTGAACGCGCCGGATAGGGCTTGCGAATTGTCTGAATTCGCGGTAGTTTTTTAAATTCTGCTCATTCTTTAATTCTGTAAATTCTGATTCAGACATTTTTCAAATCAGATCATAATT
>JAOZRC010000563.1 GCA_029940345.1 Desulfobacterales bacterium | reverse complement strand
TAACGAATTCAGGCTGATGTTGGGTTTCGTTCCTCAACCCAACCTACAACTACATTTATTGTCCCGGCTTATGTTGGTAGCCGTTAGCAAGATTAAAAACCGGTTAAAAAACGCTGACGTTATCCGAATTTTATGTTTTGCAAGCCTTTTTCGGCAACCTTCATTTTACCCCGAAAGTAGTTTACGCTTAACCCAGGAGTGCTGAACCAAAGGTTTAGCATAGGCATGCGCAAAATGCTAAGGAATGGGGAAGTTATTTCGTCCCCGTTCCTAAACCTTTGGTTCAGCACTCCTTCGAGTTGTTAACCGGAAAATGAAGGATGCCCCTTTTCACTGCTTTTGAAAGGAAATAAATGAAGGTATTGTTAATCAACCCCGGAAGGTCCTATTATAAAGATTCTAAAGATATCCGTCTCGGTTTACCGCTCGGCATTATGTATATCGCCTCGGTTTTAGAAAAGGAATCAATTCCTGTAAGCATATTCGATTGTTTGATTTCCAAATGGACAAAAATTACTGAAACATCGGAAGGACAACATCACGGTGTTTCCGATGAAGTTATTTTTGATATTGTTACAGAAACAGCACCCGATATTGTTGGCATTACATGCCCTTTTACGGCCCAGATTGAGAATTTATTGCATACTGCTAAAATTGTCAAAAAATCCAATCCAAAAGCTTTTATTGTGGCAGGCGGGCCGCATTTTGCAATAGCGGATCAAAATTTTTTAAAACAATATTTGCAGCTTGACGGTTTCATCTCCGGCGAAGGCGAAGTTGCTATGTTGCAACTGGTAAAAGCGCTTCTGGAAAAACGATCTTTGGAAACCGTTAAGGGCCTGATGTTCAGGACGACAGATTCACAAGGGCATTTCATTGTTCGTGCAAATCCGCCAGAGTTTATAAATACTCCGGATTGGCTGCCGCTGCCCGCCTATCACTTAATTGATATGAATATGTTCTTCAAATATCAAGCAAGCGGTTTGATTGCACGTCCCGGTGAGCAGACAAGGGCGATTTCAATGGTTACCAGTCGTGGTTGTCCGTTTGACTGCGTTTTTTGCTCGATCCATTTACACATGGGAAAAAGAATCAGAGCACATTCAGCTGATTATGTAGTTTCCCATATTAAGCATGTCATTGATCAATATAATATTACCCATATTTTCTTTGAAGATGATAATTTAACGTTTCATTCAAAACGTATTGATACAATCCTGGAACTGATGTTAAAGGAGAAGATTAAAATCAGTTGGAACACTCCCAACGGTGTTCGTGCGGACACAATCAATGCCAACTTACTAGATAAAATGATAAAAACGGGATGCTCAGATTTGACTATCGGTGTTGAATCCGGAGATCAGGATACGCTTGACAAGATTATTCGGAAAAAATTGAACTTAAAGGATGTCATTCAAACCGCTGAGTTGTGCTATAAAGCCCACATTGATCTTAGCGCCTTTTTTGTAATCGGTTTCCCTGGCGAAACTAAGAAAAAAATTCAAAAAACAATTAATTTTGCAGTTATGCTTTATAATAAATTTAATGTTCAGCCCTTATTAATGCTGGCAACACCGTTGCCTGGGACAAAGTTATATCATGATGTAATCCATCATGGTTATTTAGCATCGAAAATCACACCCAAGAGCCTATCAGGCGCCACTTCGCCCTTGGGGAAAGGTTTAATTACAACACCTGAATTTACACCATCGGATTTGAACCGCTTTGTCACTCAGCTTGAAAGAAAAACCAGGAAAATTCATTTAATTAAATTAATGATGCATCCGAGTACCTATTTAAAGTTGATCAAAGCTTTACTTTTTCAGCCGAAAAAAGTTATCAATGCTTTTAATCACTACTTAGGAACGGGGACGAAATAACTGATTTTATAGACGTTCAGATAAATAATGGGCAACCAACATAAGGCGGGAAAGTTAAAAATCGGGTTTATCGGCCATTGTAACCCCCGTAGCTTTTCCTCGCTTTAGAAACCCGATTTTTGTCCCACATTAAGTTGGTATCCAAATAATGTCACTGCGTTATCGGTCGTCGGCGTATTACAATACAGCCTCCTCCCTCTAGCCTTGTGACATTAATTATCTGAAAGTCTATATGCTGATTTGAAATTGGGGATAATCGAAAGGTACTATCATAATTATATCGTGTAATATTAAATTATTAGCAAACGATTATCTGTCTACTGCAGACTCCGAATACTTGTCCTAGCTACTATATGAAAATTTGACCCATTTCTTTAGGTCTTCTTCAAAAACCAAGGGGATTGCCAGAGTAAAACCGATAATAAGCCCCATCATCAACATAATAAAAGGGTCTCCGAAAGCTTGGTGCGCGATAGTAAAGTCCATTGAATAGGCGATGAGAATGGCACTTAAACCGATGGCCAGAGATTCATACAATTTATCGTGAAGAACATACGTAATAATTTTCCAAATATATTGCGCCACAATTCCAAATAACCATAAAGCAACGGCCAGACCAGGTATGCCTAATTCCGCAAGAACTTTGGCGATTCCACCTTCAGCGGCACCGCCTGTTTGCGTCTCTCCGAAATGTTGCACCCCTTGGCTTCCGGTGCCAGCACCGGCACCCATTACCCCGTTTTTTAATATGACCCATTTAAAACTGTTAACAGTTGTTAACATGAAACGATCTATAAAAGTTTCATCCGAATATTTACTCATCATACGTTCAGTATAAGCTTCAAAATTTAAAAATTGATTTTTCCAGGTAATGATTTGAAAAGAAATAATAATAAAAATGCCTCCTAAAATGATAAATGACGCGTATTTTTTCCATGATTTTGCATAGGAATAAAGTGCCAACATTATTGCAATGATGATAAAAATACCAAACACGTAGATCCCTTTCCTGCGTCCAGTAAAAACAACTGCGAGCAAAGCGATCCCCGCGACAACCAGCCATAGATAATTTTTCCATACAGGCGGAGGAGATAATACAAAAATAACGACACTCAACATCGCTATCATGGCCCCATGCCAAGCCGATATTTCAGCTGCTCGCATAAGTCCTGAAAGAAGGGTAATACGAAATGGTGCAAATGTATAAAGGTGCTTACCGCCGGTGCTTCCCAACAGCAGAAATTTATATCCCATGGCTTCAAATAGAACGCCAGCCATAAAAATTACGCCAATAATCAAATAGAAAGTAATAAAACGCTGGATGTTTCCTTTTTCAAGAGCATAATTAAATGCCAATATCACACCCGTAAGAGGCCCGATATAACTAACCAGTCCGATGCCCATTGTAATAAAACTTTGAGTGGTAACCAAGGTTCGCGTTGCCTGAGCTATAACAATCAATAAAAAAATTGCTATTATAAATTTTGCTTTGGGGTAGAGTTTGAAAAGTAAATCAATTCGCAAACCTTTTCGATATTGCAATAATCCTAACAAAGTGGCCATAATAAAAGGAACGATTAAGGTTGTGTAATAGATACTATGTCCCGGCATCAGTTTGCGAATCGGATCCTGGATAAACCCAACCAAAATGCATAGGAACAGACCTTTGCGCCAGTCCAAAAAACTGACAATCAACAGAAAAAATAAAATGACATGTATTTCTAACATGATAATTTCTCATTCGCTTAATTATTAGGGGCTACCAGCACAAGGCGGGAGAAAGTAAAGCGGAAAGCCGTTCCGCTTCTTCAACCTTGATGCGGCTATGAACCGACGCGAACAGCTTTCCGCGTTACATTAGCGGCCCAGCTAATGTTAGTAGCCTTATCAGGCAAAAGTGTAAACTGACAAATAAAGGATGCCTAAATTTGGCATCCTTCATTTGCCGGTTTACAATTTAGCGGAGTGCTGAACCAAAGGTTTAGCAGTTTGCGTACATTCTGCGCTGAATACGCCAAACCTTCGGTTTAGCACTCCTTCTAAAAGTGTAAACTACTTTTGGAGCGACATGAAGGATGCCCTATGTTTCTATAAATTTTTGGGCATCCTTCATTTGTCGGTTTACACTTTTAATGTAGGGTGGGTGGAGTGTAACGGAACCCACCGCACCGAATTGCCATAA
>JAOZRC010000562.1 GCA_029940345.1 Desulfobacterales bacterium | reverse complement strand
ACCGCTCTCACGCTTTTGCAGCCGATTTAAGACTTTTCAAACAGGCTCTTAGACCTCCGAGGTTTTTAAAACCTCGGAGGCCTTTGGTCTAAAACTTTTATCCAAGTCCTTATTTAGCTTCGGGGGAAAGAACCACCTCGAGAATATAACCGGAAGGTGCGTATGGGAAAAATACTAAAACTGATAGGACAACGATTGGCGATCGGGCTTCTGGTGTTATGGATCGTCTCGCTGATCATTTTTGCGGGTCTGGAGTTCTTGCCGGGTGATCTGGCCCAGGAAATTCTCGGACAATCGGCGACGCCTGAAAGCCTGGCCGCTTTTCGCAAGGAACTCGGTCTTGATCAACCCATGCACACCCGGTATCTTGGGTGGCTGGGCGATGTTCTGCAAGGTGATTTCGGGAAATCCCTTGCCAACCAGCGGGAGATTTCCGAGCTTATCGGTATCCGTTTTGCCAATACCATGTTTTTAGCCTTCCTGGCCGCGATCATCTCGGTGCCCATTGCATTGGCCCTTGGTATTCTCGCTGCGCTTTATCGCAACAGCCTTTACGACCGGCTGGTGAACATCATGACATTATCATCAATTTCGTTTCCGGAATTTTTTATCGCCTATATCCTCATCTATTTATTTTCAGTCAAATTAGGGCTGTTTCCCTCGCTGGCCAACGTCAGTGCGGACACGCCGCTTTGGGAACGGATTTATACCTGCCTGCTGCCGGCTTTGACTCTGACGCTGGTGGTGGTGGCCCACATGATGCGCATGACCCGTGCATCCATTATAAATCTGTTGGCAAGCCCCTATATTGAAATGGCCAAGCTGAAGGGCCTGAAAAAGGCGCGGGTGATTTTGTATCACGCGTTGCCAAACGCCCTGGCTCCGATTATCAATGTGGTGGCTATCAACCTTGCCTATCTCATCGTCGGGGTCGTGATTGTCGAAGTCGTTTTCGTCTATCCCGGCCTGGGACAGTTGATTGTTGATTCCGTGCAAAAACGCGATATGCCGGTGGTTCAGGCATGCAGCCTGATCTTCGCGGCGACGTATGTGCTGTTGAACCTGACAGCCGATATCCTCTCCATAATTACCAATCCAAGGATATTATACCCAAAATGACCCAGCAAATAAGCACCATCGGTGAAAGCACCGACGCCGCCCCGCCGCCTGTGCATAAGACCAGCCGCTTTAAGACTGCTATGCGGGAATTAAAAAAAGCGCCCCTGAGTGCGAAGTTCGGGCTGCTGATCATCATTTTATATGTTATTGCGGCCCTGTTCGCCCCGGCTCTCGCCCCCTTCGGTGAATCGGAAATTGTCGGAACGGAGTATGAGCCGTGGGGGGAACAGTTTCTTTTGGGTACCGACAATCTGGGACGGGATATGCTGTCCCGTCTTTTGTACGGTGCGCGCAACACCGTGGGCATCGCTTTTGTAACGACCCTTTTTGCCTTTCTCATCGGCGGTGTCGCCGGCATTTTTGCAGCAATCCTGGGTGGGTGGATGGATATGGTGTTAAGCCGGACAATTGATGTCCTGATGGCGATTCCGCAACTCATCTTTGCCCTTCTTCTGTTGACGATTTTCGGCACATCCATTCCCGTTTTGATCGCCATTATTGCCGTGCTGGACTCCACCCGGGTGTTCAGGCTGGCACGTTCGGTCAGTCTCAATGTGGTGGTGATGGATTATGTTGAGGTGGCGCGGCTGCGGGGTGAACGGCTCGGCTGGATCACCCTCAAGGAAGTGCTGCCGAACATCATGCCGCCACTGGTGGCTGAGTTCGGTCTGCGGTTCTGTTTTGTCTTCCTGCTCATTTCGGGCTTAAGTTTTTTAGGACTCGGCCTTCAGCCGCCCACCGCTGACTGGGGCTCCATGGTGCGGGATAATGCCACCCTGATCACTTATGGTGATATCACCCCGTTGCTGCCGGCTGCCGCAATTGCACTTTTAACCATTGGCACCAACTTTGTCGTTGACTGGTTCCTGCATAAAACGAGCGGATTGAAATAATGACTACTGAAGAAAAAACTGACAGTGAACTGCTGCTTGAAATCAAAGGCTTGCGTATTGAAGGCCAGACGGATGATGTCTGGGTGCAGATCGTCAAGGGCGTTGATGTCACCCTTGATCGGGGCGAAATCCTCGGACTGATTGGAGAATCGGGGGCCGGAAAATCAACCATCGGCTTGGCCGCCATGGGATATGCACAGCCCGGATGCCGTATCTCTGATGGTGAGATATTCTTTGATGGTATTGATTTGAGGGAATTGAGGCGCCGGGAACGCCGGGCCATGCGCGGTGTCAAAATCGCGTATGTGGCGCAAAGCGCGGCGGCCTCTTTTAACCCGGCGCATAAACTGATTGATCAGTTCTCGGAAACACCTGTTCAACATGGCGTCCATTCCAGGGAAGAGGCCGAGGCTGACGGCATTGATCTGTTTACACGTCTGCAGATGCCGAACCCTGAAACCATCGGCTTTCGCTATCCCCATCAGGTGTCCGGCGGCCAGTTGCAACGGGCGATGACGGCCATGGCCTTGTCATGCCGGCCGGACCTGATCATATTTGATGAGCCGACAACTGCATTGGATGTCACCACTCAGATTGAAGTGTTGGCCACCATCCGTGATATCGTTGAACAATTTAATACCGCAGCCATTTATATCACCCATGATCTGGCGGTGGTGGCCCAGATGGCCGACAAGATTACCGTGCTGCGCTATGGCGAGGTGGTCGAGGAGGCTGACACCCGATTGATGCTGTCGGACCCACAGGAGAATTATACCAAGTCTCTATGGGCCGTGCGCTCTTTCAAGAAAACCGTAAATGCACCGGACCTCGAATCCGTCCCGCTGTGCAAGGTGGAAAACGTCAATGCGGCTTATGGCGATGTGCCCGTGTTGCACGATATCTCCTTTGAAATCCACAAGGGTTACACAGTGGCGATCGTTGGCGAATCCGGAAGCGGCAAAAGCACAGCGGCACGGGTGATCACCGGATTGTTGCCGCCAACCCAGGGACAGATTTTTTATAAGGGAGAGGCCCTTCCCCCCGACTATCGCAGACGCACAAAAGATCAGTTGCGCCAGGTCCAGATGATATATCAGATGGCCGATACGGCCCTCAACCCGCGCCAACGCATCCGTGATATTATCGGTCGCCCCCTGACCTTTTATCTGGGCATGAAAGGTGCTGAAAAAGAAGCTCGCATCCGTGAATTGCTGGATATGATCGAGCTGGAACCGAATGATTTTATCGGTCGGTTCCCGGGCGAACTCTCAGGAGGCCAGAAACAACGTCTCTGCATTGCCCGGGCACTGGCGGCCGAACCGGAATTTATCATTTGCGATGAAGTGACATCCGCCCTGGATCAGTTGGTGGCCGAAGGGATATTGCGACTGCTTGACCGCTTGCAGCAGGAACTGTCGCTGGCGTATATGTTTATCACCCATGACCTGGCCACCGTTAAGGCCATTGCCGATCGTGTGATTGTGATGCTCCAGGGTAAAATTGTCGAACAGGGCTCGAAGATAGCCATCTTTTCACCCCCCCACCATGAATATACGGAACTGTTGCTATCATCCGTTCCTGAAATGGACCCCGACTGGCTCGACCGCACCCTTGAAGAACGCAAACACTTATCAATACAAAGCGCCGGCCAGTAAAAAACAACAGCCCGTAAAGAAGGAAATCTATCCGTCAAAACGCGGACCGGATCGCGCACTCTGCGATCCAAAACGAAAAAGGATGCCTATATTTGTCTGCATTTTCGGTCTATTTCGACATAGCCCTGTTCACAAAGTCTTTTTGAAATTTGTATTTTAATATTTGGATTTTTTTTAAAAGGATTGTCGGATTTATACGCAATAATCATGCCGAACACTATTGATATTTTATAACCCTGTCGATGGCGGTTTGATAAATTCTATTGGCAATCACCATTCATCTTAGCCTGATTATAGTTTCTACATTCCCCCAATCGGCAGGCGGTTTTCCAATCACGACAGCCTTAAAATTAATTGTCGAGAAAGGATTATAAACTATGTCTGCAAGTCTGCTTTATCAC
>JAOZRC010000561.1 GCA_029940345.1 Desulfobacterales bacterium | reverse complement strand
CATTTTCTGGGTTTGCCGGAGTTGTTTTTCCAAATCCATGACTTCGGTCAGATCATGCACGACGGTCAGAATACAGTCCTGACCGTCAAAATTTATCCTTCGCGAAAAGAGTGCCGCCGGAAACACCGAACCTCCCGACTTTTTAAGTTCAACACAAAATTCGCGTACGTCGCTTTTGTTCGACAAAGCTTGCAAAAATCGCTTTCGGTCCCCAGGGTTATTATACAATGATGATGCTTTAACTTCGTTAAAAGCTTCAGCCGAATAGCCGAATGTTTGCGGTGCATTATGATTTGCAAAAACAATTTCGCCGTTTTCCTTTGTGATAATCATGGGAACGGGAATCGTTTCCGAAATCACCTCAAACTGTTTTTGCATCCTGTTTTCTGTTTTGCCGGAATGATCCGCGACGATCTTCAGCGTTGCTTCCAGCTTCCTTATCTTTTTTTGTAGCTTGTTCGTCGCCTTATCTCTGTCATCAGCCATTTTGATTTATCGAGGTCTGTTTGGGTTTGTACTGCTTATTTGAAGTCAATTTCCAGATTATCCATCAGATCCTTAAAAGTCGGTATGGTTTCGACTTGCCAGGTCAATGATTTTTTGCATAAAATCTTCAGACGGAGTCCCTCCACGTCGTCAGCTTCCATAACCAGGGAAACGCAAATTGTTTTTATACCCGAACTGTTGAGAAACGTCAGTTCTTTTATATCAAGGATGAGCTCCGATGAGCCGGTATCAGCTTTTGACGCTTCCTTGATTTCAGCGAGCACCTTTTCAAAAAAATCCTCGATTTTATCATATTCATCGGGCATTGCGGCGAGTTTACCCGACATGGTCAGGGTCCTTTTACCGTCAAAATTCACCTTATAATCTTTTCCTTGGATATTCATGTCACGCATCCTTTTCGGTCAATGAAATTTTTGCCTGGCTTGTTACAACAGCGATTTCGGTTCCGATTTCAATCTGCCAGGCCAGACTGACATTCTGCATTATAATACGGACAAATCCGAGTTGCGACCTGCTCTTGCCCTTCTTTTTAGCCGCCTTGGCTTCTTTCATTTTCCGCTTAAAAAGTTTCCTGATGTCATCCGTGTTCAGAACCAGATGAGCAGCCGTTTCAAGGTCTGCTATCATGGACGGCTCACTTTTATTGACAACATAAACTAAAAGTTCATCGCTTTTCAAGCATAAATCCGTAATAATAAGATAATCGTGATTCTGGCAGCCAAATTTGACAGAATTTTCGATCAGTTCCACGCAAACCGAGTGCAGAACCGTCTTTATCCGTTCCTCTTTTTCAGGATCAACAAACAGCGACCAGATATCCCCCATGAATTCCGCTGAACGATCTTTTGACGCCCAAAGTCTTTTTTGATCAATGGATCTGGCGCGCAGTCTCAACGTACTCGAAAGATCGAACTTGTCGCTTTCTTTTAAATCAATAAAATTTCCGATTACAATCGTTTTTTCTTCAACCATCCGAACCTCCTATTCTTTTCACGATTACCAACGACATATCATCCTCTTTGTTGTTATCACACCACCCGAGAACATCGGTCATGATGTTTGCCTTCATGGTTTCGGGATCATGGCAGGCATACTTTCCGACGATTTTCAGAAACCGGTCGATGTCCAGCAGTTCGCCATTGCGGTTCTGAGCCTCGGTCAGGCCGTCGGTGTACAGAACCATTACATCCTCATATCCCAGTTCAAAGTACGAATTTTTTGTGGATTTAGAAATATCCGCTTTCAAGTTCAGATAGACGCCTTTTGTCCTGATCAGTTCGCACCGGCCTGATTTACGGCGGTAAACAATGATTCTCAGATGAGCTCCGGCATGTTCGAATTTACCCTCGCCCAGGTATTTCAGCGCATTGAATGTCATAAAATGGTTTTCTTTTAGCCTGTTATGAACATTTCGGTAAAGGATGTCGTTTATCATGGTAACGACGTCCCTGGCCGTGCAGTCCATCTTTGCGATGACAGTGGCATGAACGGTCTGGGCCATCATCATGATCAGACCGGATTTTACGCCGTGTCCTGACACATCCCCGATTGAAATCCAGAGGTTCCCCTGTCTGTCAAAGGTGATGTCATAATAATCTCCCCCGACCTTGTCAGCGGTCAGCATGGATGCCGCTATCACAAAATCAGGGTGAATATTGTTTGCAAAGGCAGGCAGCAGACCGGTCTGAATATCCCTTGCAAGTTCCATCTCCTGGCTGAGCGCGGCTGATTTTGACACCATATTGCTCAGGCCTTCGATCAGGTCATTCACGCCGCTGACAAGTTCCCGCCACCCGCCTTCAAATGCTTCCGTATTGCCTCGGACATCCAGTTGTCCGATTGCCACGGCCTGAACCATCTCTTTGGTTTCATTCATGATTTCTTTCAATTTCAGAATCATGCGTCCCAATGCCTGCATCAGCCGGTCATTGGGTGACCGTTGCCTGACAGTGATTTCCATATTTCCGGAAGCAATATTTTCAGCAATCAGGGTGACATTGTTTGTGGCTCCGATCAGGATATTCAGGTAATCTCTGACCTGGGCAAATTCTCCCTTATATTGATCGTCAATCCGTGCCGGGATATCGCCTTTCGAGAGACGCCCAATATATTCGATCACTTCCTGAATCGGTTTTTTAATGGAATATGCTGTCATTCCGCCAAGCATGACTATCGGTAGTACGCCAAGAAAAATGAGAAGATTGATTGTCACAGACCGGTCTATCCGTGCGGTCAGTGCTTCGGTGGCTTCTTCGGTCTTTTGGGCAACCTGTTTGTCGATCTTATCCATCATTGACAAAAGGTTTTCTTTTTCGAGTTCATTTTTTTCCAACAGGGTATGAAGAATTCCGGCAGTCCCGTGAAACTTTAAAACAGATGTTTTATAGTCGGTGAGGAGATAGATGAGATATCCGCCATGCAAGGCAATGTCGGGAGTACTGGCCGTAAGGGTTTGCAGCCTCAGCAGAAGATCAACCGCGGCGGCATGCAAAGGATGGGCCTCTTCTTCCAGGGGGCGTTTGAAATGTTCCAGCCCAAGCTGTACAAATTGCAGCTTGATGCGAGTGAAAGATTCACGCCAGCCCCCGATCATCGCACTTAACTGCTCCAAATCCGATGTGTCCCCGCCTTCGATCTTCAATTCCACAAGCATTTGGGTGATGATATTATCCAGTGATATCAATTTATCATCAAAATCATTCTCGATTTCCCTGATTTCCTCCTTGGCAAAATTCACCCGCTCGCATTGTGCGAGGATATCGTTAAGCTGCTTTATAAAACGGTTCAGAGAGGCTTTCATCTCTTCATCCCCGGATTTTGCGAGAAGCGCCTGTGTTCCCCGGGAAAGTTTTAAGCCTTTGGTTTTTAAGACATCCTTTTTTTCATAGAATGTACTCACAATAAGGTTCATATCCGACAGAACCCTGCTCAGTTCTCTTGTTACATTCGAGTTTTCGATAATCCGCAGGGTTGCCGAGGTAAACGTCGTTGTCAACTCCTTTTCGACATGGCGGAAGGAAAAGAACACCACCATGATCACCACAATAAACGCGGCGCAGATCAGGCCGTTGATCAGTACAAGTTGTCTGGTAACGGTCATGCTTTCCTCTCTTAACCATTCACTCCCCCCTTCCCGGTTTTTGGAGGGGGTTCATATAAAAACAATTCTGATTATAAGGAGTTCGGGGGTGATAACAAACTTTACAAATTATTATTTTTACCTCGAAGAGGTCAGGTAATATTGCCTGGGGTTTCAACCCCAGGTTCATGAATGGTAATGACAGCAGCGCCCTGAAGGGGCGCGGTAAAACTGATCCCATCTGTTTTTTATCCCGCGCCCCTTCAGGGCGCAAAAAAATAATATCACCAACCTGGGGTTGAAACCCCAGGCTATATCACTTTGCCGCTCTGCGGCATATCCTCTCCCCCAAATCCGTTATAATCAGAATCAATTTCTAAACCTGCCCTGATCGAATGCAAAAAAAAGAAAATTATGTTTTAAACCTCAAAAAATTTCAACCTGTGCGGTTAATATAAAATGTAGGGTGGGCAACGTTTTGGC
>JAOZRC010000560.1 GCA_029940345.1 Desulfobacterales bacterium | reverse complement strand
GCGATAGCGTCCCGATCTCCATAGCGGCCGCCGGCAAGCTGTTTCATGCGGGGCGAGCATAACGGGATGATCATATTTTTGTAAGCCGGCAGTTGGTAGAACGGTTTGACCATTTGGAACGTGCGGGCGATTCCGAGGCGCACAATTTTATAAGGCGGCAGATGGCTGATCTTTTTTCCCTTAAATGTTACGGTGCCAGATGTGGGTTTTACGAATCGGGTGATCAGATTGACCAGTGTTGTCTTGCCGGAACCGTTCGGCCCGATAACGCCCAGCAGTTCTCCCTGATTAAGGTCGAAACTCACCTGGCGAAGGGCTCGCACACCGCCAAAGGACTTGCTCAGATCGTTCACTTGAAGAATCGGCGTCATTGTCATTTTTCCACTTCCACCCAACGTTCAAACTGTTGGTATTTCCGTTGCATATAATGGAAAATTCCTTCTGGCAGCGCGATGATGAAAATGACCAGAAATACGCCGTACAAAACGATGCGTAAACCGCCCAAGCCTCGCAGGGCTTCGGACATGGGCACGAGCAGAAATGCACCTAAAGCAGCGCCGGCCAATGTGCCCGGACCGCCGACAACGGCGGCCGCAATTGGCAAAATGGAATAATCAAGCGCAAAGACCGGCATGCCCACAAACATATACACATGGGTCATAAACGCACCGCAAAATGATCCGATGGCGCCTGCGAAAAACAGTGCCTGGGCCTTATACTGGTATATATTGATACCGGCATTGATCACGGAGCGGTCGTTATCGCTGATACCCTTTAAAATCAACCCATAGTCTGAATCCATCATTCTTCTGAACCCGAACAGCGCCGCAAGCAGCACCGCTATGACCAGATAAAGTTCAATCCAGATTGACGGCAAAGGCGTCATGCCACTCAACCCCTCGGTACCGCCGAAAACTTTGGTGGCTTCAATCACCCTCACTAGCATCAGCGGAATAATCAGGGTGACCATGGAAAAGTAAATCCCCCGCAATCGAAGGACGGGAAGTAAAAGCAACGTACAGATCAGCCCTCCCAGAACGGATGCCAGCGGCAGCGTGATAAATGGAGAAAGACCGAAGTAGTGATTCATAACCCCCGCGCAGTAAGCCCCCACACCGAAAAACAGCGCCTGTCCCAGGGACACCATTCCCGTTTGCGCGAGGATATCCCAACTGATGGCCAGCAGCGCAAAAACCGCCACGGATAGCAGCACTTTCTGCCAGTAAGGGCCTAGCACCAGGGGCAGCGCCAGGCATCCGATAATCGGCAACATCCTGGGGGCCGCCAAATAGAGCATCTCCCGCCAGGACAGCAACGCGAAGATGTCGGAAGATCTCGCCTTGATACCACGGTCAATTCTTTCTTTACGCTTTTTCAACGGCTTTATATCCTCTCTTCCAGTTCTTTCTGTTTTCCAAGAAGCCCGGACGGCTTGATGGTCAGAACAATCAAAATGGCCGCCAGACTGACAATCATCGTCCAATGTGATCCGATGTAGGTGTCGGTGAAGCGTTCGGCGAACCCCACGATAAAGCTGGCCAAAACCACGCCGCCCGTGCTGCCCAACCCTCCGATAATGCACACCGCCAGGGCCTTAATCAGTACATCGTAACCTTCGCCGGGCGAAATACTGCCCAGCGGGATAATGAAAAGGGCGGCCAAAGCGGCCAGTCCGGCGCCGCATGCAACACTCAATGCGCCGATCCGGTCTGAGTCAATCCCGAAGGTGAGGGCGGTGCGTTCATCCTGAGCAATACCCCTGAATGCCAGGCCGACCGGGGTGTGGTGGGTGAATAGCCACAGGCCGCAAATCAGAACGGCGGCAAATCCCACAATGGCGATGCGCTGAAAATCTATGTATGTTCCGGCAATGATAAAGCTCTTGTCCAGAAAAACCGGAAGGGTGTACTCAAATCCGACCCATCCGAAATAACTGAACAATTCAAGAATCGCCAGACCGATGCCGAACGTGGCGATGACTTCGGAAAGCGCCTGGCCTCGGATGCGCAGCAGAACAAAACGATAGACCAGGGCACCCAGCAGCATGTTGCCGATCACCGCAAGCGTCACGGCAAGTAAGTAGGGTAATTGCAGCAGGTTTATCATCCCCCATAAGGCATAAGCGGCCAGTATATAAATAGCGCCGTAGGCAAAATTGGCGATGCCGCTGACACCGAATGTAAGATTGAAGCCGATGGCCATCAATGCCAGTACAGACGTGTTAATCAATGCGTAAATAGTTGTGCCGATGAACATAAGTGGGGCGTCTCCGGTGTTCAATTGTTCGTTATTCGATTGTTCAATTGTTCGATTGTTATTGTTTTAATCAATTGAAAACCGATGAGCTATTTAGGCATCCTTCACATACGGTTAAAAGTAGTTTACACTTTATCTATTTCGTCCCTACGGGACTTGCCTTATTTGGTAGGCTTTTTTCTATAGATATTATGTCCCTAACGAGACAAAGTGTAAACTGATCAATGAAGGATGCCCGCATTTTATTATCTTCCTGCAACAATCGAATGACGAACATACAAATGACGAACATTCGAACAGAACTGCCAAGTGCATAAATCTATCATTTCCCCATGATCGTCATTCGATTGTTCAATTGTTCGTCATTCGATTATTCGTCGTAATAACCTATTTAGCCGATTTCAATCCCACAGGAAGTTTAATACCGCCATCCGCAATAGATGGGGGAAAAACAATGGTGCGCGTCCCGTCATCATTCCATTGAATAACGGCAGCCACTGCGGCCGTTTTGGGATCCATATCATAGATAACCTGATTTCCTTCGTCGAATTTGATACGGCCCATAACGCCCTCACGATCGGTTTTTTTCAACTCCGCGACAATGGCATCCGCATCCGTACTGCCGGCTCTCTCAATGGCTTCGGCCAGCAAATAAACCGACTCATAAGACGGGCTGATTCCGTGGCCCGCCTGAATGGGAGTACCCCATTTTTTTTCATAAGCAGCGGCAAAAGCTTCAGATTCAGGGACTTTTGAAGATGATATCGCGCTTCCCATTTCAAAGTTGCAATTGATCGCGCCGCTGATTTTCTGATCGAATGTCTTCCATGCGCCGGGACCGGCTAAAGGGGAAATGAAACCGGCCAATAGCGCCGGGACCTTCATAGAATTCCACTGTTTAACCAGGGAGCCGCTTTGAGGCATATCGAAAATCGGCAAAATCACCTGAGCGCCCTTGGCCCGCACCTTCATCAGCGCTGATGAAAAATCGGACGTCCCCGTAGGATAAGCCTCATGGCCGACAATTTCCCATCCGGCTTTATCAAAATATACTTTGGTTATGATTTCCGCTGTTTTGCGCGCCCAGGCCACATCCTGGTTCATGATATAAACCTTTTTAAAACCAAACTCCTTATTAATAAAGGACATGGTGCCGGCCAGGTATTTCACCAGGTATTTGGCATTCAAACAGGTTCTGAAAATGTATTTATACTTTTCCGGATCCTTTTTGATTTTACCCTCGGAAGCCGGTGACATGGCGATAGTTCCCAATAATGGCGTCTTGTATTTGGCGATAATATCCATCCCGGCCATCAACGCCTCTGAACGAAACGGGCCGACTACCAGAGCGACTGGTTTTTTTTCAAGGATAATCTTTTCCAAACCCAAAAGCGCTTCAGGCACTGGCACGCCTGGGGCGGCATCACGAATATCAACCGATTCAACTTTAAAAAGCTTTTTTGAATCGCCAACCTGAACCCCGCCTTGGGCGTTGATCTCTTCAACCGCCAGCTTAACGGCTTTGAGCGCTTCTTTGCCTTCCAGAAAACCGGTTGAAGTGGGGACCCCAATCACAATGGGGTCGGCTGCCAGGCAATTTAAGGTCGGCATCAAAAACATACAACTGACAATTAGTAACACACTGATGAACTCTTTTTTTCTTAGCATCTCTTTCCTCCTGATTTTTTGCGATGAAAATAGCATCGCAAGTTAAAGTGGTTAGGGAATTCCCAATAAATAAACTACCCGCTATACATAGTGTTGTAAGGTGGGTGGAGTGTAACGGAACCCACCGTTTACGGAAATGCGGTGGT
>JAOZRC010000559.1 GCA_029940345.1 Desulfobacterales bacterium | reverse complement strand
AAGGCATGTTTGGAAGACTAGCTAAAAATGACAATATAATATAACTATTTAAAATGTTAATATTCTTGTCAAGGGACAAATTTGCGGTGTTCAACTAAAACCAAAAAGAATTGACGCTGTTTTTTTCTTGACTCAGCGTTTCCGATTAATTATCTTCAAAAGTTTAGAACTCTTCCTGAACTAATTTTATTAATGTTGAAGAGCGACCCCATTTTTTATGAATCAAGTGATCCAACAAAGGAGGAATTACCTTAATGAAATCGCCAAAACCTACGAACAGCCTGATGAAAACATTTTCTATCATTATATGCGTTTCCGTACTACTTTTTTGGGCCGGAATCTTCGCTGCTGAAATTTCACACGCGCAGGATGCCCAAGAACACACGGTTAGCGATCATGCCGATGGAGATGTAAATAAACAAACGAATTCCCCTCCTGGTAATAAGATCAAACCCGCCGGTCAAGATGCCGAACATATAAAGAATGATCCCTCCCTGACCCATGCGGAGAGTACTGCGCATGATACAGGCAATTATAAGAGCGCTGAAAGCCATGCGAATGCAAGCGAACATGGCGACACTCATTCGGGAGGGGGGCATGGGCACATTGATCTGGGTGCTTTGCTGCCGCTCTGGAGCTGTATCCCGTTTGCCTGTATGCTTTTTTCCATTGCGCTTTTCCCTCTTTTGGCACCGGATTTCTGGCATCATCATTTTGGTAAAGTTTCCGCCTTTTGGGCGCTGTCATTGGCGGCGCCATTTCTATATGTGTATAAAAGCATCGCCCTGCATGAAATATTACACATCATTTTGGCGGACTATGTCCCCTTTATTATCCTTCTATGGGCGCTTTACACTGTTTCCGGAGGCATTTTGCTGCGCGGTTCATTGCGCGGCACGCCACTGGTAAACACTCTGATACTTTTACTCGGAACGGTGCTGGCATCATGGATGGGCACCACCGGTGCGGCGATGTTGCTTATTCGTCCCTTTTTGCGCGCCAATGATTATCGTAAAAACCGAACATTTATGGTGGTCTTTTTTATTTTCCTGATTGCCAATGTCGGCGGTTCGTTAACACCGTTGGGTGATCCGCCGTTGTTCCTGGGATTTCTGCATGGCGTTTCCTTTTTCTGGACGTTTAAGCTATTGCCCCACATGCTGACAGTCGTTGGGATGCTATTAGTGATTTATTTTATCCTGGACACCTATCATTATAAAAAAGAGGGAATTCAGCCGCCTGAAGAAGATGGTGTCAAAGAACCGCTTAAACTCGTGGGAATTCACAATTTTCTTTTTCTAGGCGGCATCGTAGGCGCCGTGCTGATGAGCGGCATGGTCGACTGGGGAGAAATCAACACGTTTGGCGTTCATCGCGCTGTGCAGGATTGGGCGCGGGATATGCTTTTAATCATCATGGGTGTTTTATCAATGGTGACAACATCAATTAAAATTCGGGATGATAACAGTTTCACCTGGTTTCCGATTATTGAAGTCGCCTATCTGTTTATCGGCATCTTCATCACCATGATTCCCTGCCTCCTTATTTTGAAAGCCGGTTCCAAAGGCGAACTGGCGTTCCTGATTGAAGCGGTCAAGCAGCCGATCCATTATTTCTGGGTCACCGGCGCGCTTTCCGCTTTCCTGGATAATGCGCCCACTTACCTGACATTCTTTAACACGGCTTTGGGAAGTTTCTATTCAGGTATGCCCGAAGCGGAAGCCGTCCCGCTGCTGATGACCGACAGCGCAATTTATTTGCAAGCCATTTCCGCCGGAGCGGTGTTCTTTGGCGCATGCAGCTATATCGGCAATGCGCCCAACTTTATGGTTCGCTCTATTTCCGAAGAAGCCGGCACGCCCATGCCAAGCTTTTTTGGTTACATTTTGAAATTTTCCCTGCTGTATCTGATTCCGTGCTTTGTAATCGTTACCTTAATTTTCTTTTATTAACCTCTTTGATCAACCAAAGGAGAGTCTTATGAAATTTGAAAAAATACTATTTCACACCCGTTTTCGGGAATTGGCTTTTAGTTCATTGGAAACTGTTTTGGAGTTGAAAGACGCCGGCTTGAAAGAGGTGGTGCTGACGTATATTGTGCCCCGTGAAGAGGTGTCATTCGTGCCTTATGGCGGTTATAACAAAGAGGAGGAGGAGCGTTTAAAGGAAACAACGCGTATCCGTTTTGAAGATTGGCAGGAAGCCATCGATAAAAAGGGTGTAAAAAGCAAAGTCAGGATCGAAGTAGGCGTGAGCAACTCAAAAATTCTGTCCGTGGCCGAAGAGGAAAACGTGCAACTGATTGTTACGGGAAGAAAAAAAAGGAGCACATTTGAAAAAGTGTATGTCGGCTCGCATATATTAGACCTGTTGCGGCGGAGTCAATTCCCGGTGTTGATGAGCAAATATATGGCTCAATATGACTGGGCCGGAGAATCCCTTACACGGGTGAATGAACACATTTATAAACGTCCGATGCTGGCCACCGATTGGTCGGATGCCTCTGCCAACGCCCTGCAAGCCATGCTGGGATTTAAAAATGTTGCTGATAAAATCCTGATAACCCATGTTATCGGAGCCAAAATATCTAAAGGGCTTGAGCATACGAAGCTAAAAGCCCTGGAAGAGGAAAGTGAAAAACGGTTGCAGGCCTATAGTGAAACAGCGGCAAAAGCAGGCGTCGATGTCGAAACCCATCTTTCCTGCGGACAAACTGCTGCTGAAATTCTGCGCTTGTCGCGTGAACATAAGGCATCTATGATCGTTATGGGCCGTACCGGTAAAGATTGGTTCCAGGAGTATTGGCTGGGCGGTGTTTCTCACCGGGTGGCCGAAATGTCGGAACTTCCGGTGCTCTTGGTGCCATGATTGTACTGGATCGTGCAAAATTAAAATGGTATATACTCAGCACGGTCATAATTGGTGATTTTGAAATGTGTCTTATTTGAAAAACTATAGCTTTTGGTGCCAGGTATCGGGGCGTTGCTGTTGAACACTGAAACCTGAAACCTATGCCATTAGATTTGAATAAGAATAATAAATCACCAATTATGGCCTCTCTAAGTATATATTAAACATATAATTCAAATTATGATTCTTAAAACAGTGTATTGATGTTAAAAATGTATTTATGATGGCTGATTCCTGATTGACAACTCAATGCATGACTAACGGTGAATAAATGAAGATATTGATTATGTGCGGAGGCAGAGGACGACGTTTGGGAAAATTAACCGAATTAATTCCCAAGCCTCTTGTCAAAATTCAAAATAAAACGATATTGCAGATTAAGATAGAGCAATATTACCGTCAGGGTTTAAACAACTTTATTTTCTGTATCGGCTACAAAGGAAGGATGATCAGGGATGAAATCTCAGGGCTTGCACTTGATATCAATTCCCAGTTCTCTGACGCCGGAGAGCAGGCTGGCATTCTGGAACGTCTGTATACCGCCAGAGAGCTATTTGACAAATACGTTGTGATGACATACGGAGACACTTTTACTGATATTGATTTGAATGATTTTGTACAGACTCATTTGAAAAGTGGGAATGAAGCCACAATCGTTGCCGCACCGATTCAAAACCCTTTTGGGCTGGTTGAATTTGATCAGGACAAAATAATGACCCTATTTGATGAAAAACCGGTGCTGAAATATTACATTGGGTATGCTATCATTAACAAATCTGCTTTTGATTTTGTATCATCCAAAATTATCAGTATGCCGGATGGGGAAGGATTGGTCACTTTTTTCAAATTTCTGATGGCGCTAAAAAAAATAGGCGTATACTATCATCCGGGGGTTCAAATCACTTTTAATACACGTCAAGAGTTGAAAATCGCCAGAGAAAAAATTAACAGATTTTACACAACCGCAGAGGAAGAATAATAAAATGAAGAATCAACGTATTTTGATTACCGGCGGCGCAGGTTTTATTGGCTCCCATTTGACTCGAAGGCTTGTTAAAGCAGGAGCGGATGTTTCTGTTATCGTCAAATATAAAAGCATCATAGACAATGTTCGGTTAAGTCCGATATGGAACGATATTACCGTCATTGAAGCCGACCTACGGAATATTGATTCATTT
>JAOZRC010000558.1 GCA_029940345.1 Desulfobacterales bacterium | reverse complement strand
TATCAGCCGGCGGTGGTGTTTCAAACGCATAAGAGTAAACACATTTGGCTTGCAAAAGACAATCGGAGCATTCCTGTGCTTTAAATGTGCATACGGCCCGTTTCATGGCATGGCCGAACGCGCCTCGCAAGGCACTGCCCGGGTAAGCGGGCAGCTTGATATTATCTACTGTCTGAGTCTGGATAGCCAATCGGAGACAACTGAATGCCTTCATGGGATACTCCTTTGGACAGTTTCGATAGTTTTTGAAAACAGGTAAAATGTAAATTTTTTTACTTGTGCGGTTGGTATCACTTGTAGGGTGGGTGAAGCGTAGTTCTCATGGTGGGTTGCGCTACGCTTCACCCACCTACGATTATCCGATTTTATCCCGAATTGCGGCCCACTCTTTTTCGTTCAATTCAATCTCCAGTTTGAGAAGTTTATCCTGTTCTTCCAAGGCGGTTTGAACCTGATCCTGAAGCAGTTTTAAACGGGATTGGTTGCAATGAAGATTGAAGTGAGGGGGTAGCTGTTTACGGCCGCGTGCCGGGTTAAGGCGGTCTATGCGGCATTCTTGGGGCGATGGCGTTTCTGATGCAGGTTGTGAATGCACAAATTCATTGAACAAGCGTATCTGGCGGGCGACCAGAGTTTTGATATTCAGCAGCCCGGTGAGGTTCTCCAGGCGTTCACGCGCCGGTTTTTCCTTGACCGGAAGTCCTGTAAATTGGCGCACGGTTTTCATTGACAGCGTTTTATCTTGCGCTTCAGTTTTTTCCTCCAACCATTTTTCCATCTTAATCAACTGGTTGCCTTTGCATTTCAAATTTGCTGCCAGGGCATTGATTATCAGGGCCAAACGTTGCCATTGAATTTTAATGCCGCGTGTCAAACGATAATGATGCAACAGGCGCGACACCTCATCTTTTTCCGGCGGACCGACCGATACAACATGGGCAAGTCCCGCCCTTGGTTGGTTGCGGTCAGGGCCGATCAGAAAATCCCAGGGTTTACTTCTCAAATAAGAAACCAATTCATCAACACCGAAGCCGAAAACAAAAATAATCAGATTGCGGTTCGACGGCGGAAGAGTCCGAAAATCGGCCTCTAACATTCCGCGAAATTGCTGTGTGACAGCCGGTCGATCCGAGAAACCATCCAAATGATCCGTATAAAATACAAATGCGGTGCGAGGGCTTTCAATTTTTATCACGCGTTCAAGCAGAGTAATAATTTCCGTAAAGGGGTAATCAGGATAACGCCATTCAGCTGGTTTTGCGGAAAAATCAGGATGTCCCGCATCAGTTTGGGCCGCTTTGGGGCGGCGTAAACGCAGGCCCCCGGGAGCGGCCGCCAGTTTTGCAGTGCGTTGCGCCGGCGCTTTGGCCGGGCCGTGTTCCTTGCCGAACATCGTAGCTTGATATGACAATTCATCAAAAAAATAGAGGCCCCGGTGGCTAAAAAACAAAATTCGTTCATAACCGAGTGTGCTTAGATGACGATGTAAAAATTCATCGAACCTCACTCTGGAGCAGTCCGGCAGGCAAAACCGGTCCCGCGTTAAACCACAGCATAGAAAAAGGCGTTTATCATATTGGGAAAAAGGAGATTCGTTTTTCATTTCACAGACTTTACAATCCGTTTCAGGTCTTTAGCAAATCCTTGAGGCGGCACGCCCACTGCCAGAAGCCCATCTTCATCAACATGAATTTGAATGGCGCGCCGTGCGGATATAAACTCCACTTTGCGGTCGGCATATATTCCGGTTAAAAAATGGATCGTTTGATTGGCCGATCCTCTAAGCCCCTGATTGTCATTAAGCGATGGCGTATATTTTCCGTCAATCAGCACGTCGATTTGTCCAAGCAAAGCGGTTCGATCCGGATGCCCTTGCCGGCGCAACTGTTTTAAGGTAAAGCCTGTGTAACAGATCAGGCTCAGAGAGCGGCTTTTTCTAACAATTTTGATCAGTTTGAACAGCGCAGAAGCCTGAAGCATGGGTTCGCCCCCGGATAAAGTCACTCCTTCCAGGCCGGGCGTTCTGAGAATATGTTCGGCCAGGGCGGATAGCGGAAGGAGGCACTTTATTTTGACAGAACGCCATTCAGGCGAATAGCATTCAGGGCAATCAAAGAGACATCCTTGCACCCATATCGCAAACCGTTTTCCCGGCCCCAAGGTTTTGGCACACGGGTAAATTGCCCCGATGTTGAGGGTGTTTGTTTCAGACATCATGGCTGCAAGCTGTTCCTTTTACGGATCAGTTCAAAACTCCTGGTTTCCTCGGGCGCGTTATGGTGTTCATATCCAGGGACACATCGCAAATTCGATACGCTTATCTCTTCCTGTTCAAGAATGCGGCCTATTTCCTTAGTACGTTCTTCCCGTACCATTTCATTCGGGCTGTTGTCAAAAAAATTAAACGTCAACCGGTTTGTGAAAACATCGCCGTTAGTATCAGGCGCGACCTCGGTTACAATCTCTTCGCTGCTGCCGTTGCGCATTTTCATAAAATAAGCGCCGCGATGATCATCGCCTTCATAAGTGCTTTCAACTAAATGATAGCCGCATTCGGCCAATTTATCATGAATCTGTTCCTGAATATCACATCTTTTCACGGATGCCAGCAACGCGTTGCGGGAAAATTCGTCCAGATCGGCAAGTTCACTTTCTGATAATACGGCGATTTTGATCATACCCTGCAATTCACCGGTTTTCAAAGCGCGTTTTTGAACTTTCAATCTTTCGCAGACATCCGTTATACGCTTGTGTAATTTATCCCAACGCCCGCCGCTCCAGTAACTCACATCCAATTCGACTTCCTGCTCCTCAAATTCATCCATTTTAAGCGCATAGCAACGGTTTTCTTCAATCTGATTCAGAGCGGTACCCGCCGTTTCCTGAGCTGTGGAATAGAAATGTTCCCATTCCATCTCAGCATACTCCAGTTTTTCTCTTAATTTCTGAGCCTCAAGAAAGCCTTTGCGGCCGGTAACAATGGCCGCTTCGTAATTCGCGGACTTACTGTCGCCGGCTGCCATTGAAATTGTCCGCTCAATCGCTTCGGCTTCACCCGGGGCAAACAGGGCATGACGATAATGGGTTTTGATAAATTCAACCTCCTCACGGGCGGACTTCAGCCATTCACGAGCCATAGCGGATTGATCGCCTAAGCGTTGTTCAATGGCATGGGACAAATTGTCTATGTTCGTCTGCAAGCGTTGTTCTTGCCCTTTAAGCACGTTTTTAAATTGCCGGCTCTGCGCTTCTATTTTATGAGACAGGCTTTTGCTAACCTGATCAATACGTTTATTGACATCGCTGATTCGGCGATCGGTGTAGGCTTGCTGTGATTTGGCATCCGCTTTTAGTTGGCGTTGAAATTTCTGCTGCTGCTCACGAAACTGGCGATGTTGTTTTTGCGCCATTTTTTTGAGATCGCGCCCCATACCGTTCAAACGCTTGTCATATTGACGGGCGCGGTTATCCTGTTGGCGGATAACCTGGTCCAGCTTTTGAAGGCGCTGTTCTTTCTGTTGTTTTTGTTTTTTTAACATCCGATTCTGATAAGAGGCCCGATCTGCTCTTTTAGCCTGCTTTCTCAAACGCTTTATTTCATTTTTGGCAACCCTGACAGTTGCTTCCCTCTTTGCACTCATTCAAATTCCTCTCTATTTATTCAAGTTAAAATTTCCGACCTGTGCAATTGAACGTTTTGTAGGGTGGGCAAACGGTTACGCACTGACCATGTTAATGAATGATTATCTGGCAAATCCGCTGACTGCGTCAAATGAAACGGCCTTTGCCCACCGTTTACAATAAAATGGTGGGCAAGATGCATCTCCTTTTATGAAATATGCAGCGACGCCCTATTATCATCTATAAAGCAGGTCAGTATAAAAACCTTGCCCACCCTACATTTTTGCTATTGCACAGGTCGAAAATTTTTGCCCGATTACTTAAAGACCGCTCATTTACATCTGACGTTTGACATTTTTATACGCAAATATCATGCCAACAGACCTCGTAAATTGGCATCGAAATTGTGCTGATTTTTTGCGCATAGGTCTATAAGTTTTGACATTTGGTTCAATCTTATCATTCAGAAAATAAA
>JAOZRC010001023.1 GCA_029940345.1 Desulfobacterales bacterium | reverse complement strand
CTGCAAAAATTCATTAAAAAATTGAATAAAAAAGTTCATGGTATTTCACCGGGTGCGATAGCCATGCTTCTCAAACATCAATGGCCCGGTAATGTCAGGGAGTTGGAAAATGTAATGGAGCGTGCGGTCGTTCTGTCTGAAAAAAGAATCATATTACCTGAAAATCTGCCGTCGGAATTGGGTTCCCGGCCCGGATCGGCGCGTATGGATGACTTTTTTGAGGGTTTTTCCCTGAAACAAGCACAACGCCTGATAGAAAAAAGACTGATCACCAGAGCGTTGGAATCCACCGGCGGCAACCGCACCAAAGCTGTACGACTTTTGGAAATCAGCCATCCGTCCCTGTTATCCAAAATGAAAACATACGATATTAATATTGATAGTGGTGGCAAACAAAATTGAGTTTCAAGCCCAAAAAACCGATGGGTAAGATTATTAACTTTGAAAAGTTCAGGCCGCATCAGGGATCGAAAGACACCGGCACTGAAATAATTTTGAAGATGTCGGAAAAACACGCTAAAAAATTCAGGAAATTAGAGGATCAATTTTTCTGTCTTGCGGATTCAATGTACAATGATTTTAAATCTGAAAACATGATATTAGGTTCGAAAAAACACTTTCTAAAAGCAACCTTAGCTGATTTTGCCAAAGAAATGGAAAAAATGATTGAAGCCGAATAACCGCAAAATTAATGAAGTTATGATGGCCCTTAAATTGCCCTATATGGGATTATCAGGCGCTAACCCTGCAAAATCAGGATTAACTTATCTGCTGGAAAGTGATATATGAATTTCCAAATTAAAACTTTGAATCCAAATGATGATGTACCAGGTGAATGCAATGGAGCAGACGATTTACAACATGACGATGAAGGAAGCGGCCGATTTTCTGGGTGTTTCTTACACAGTGATGCGAAGTTATGTAAAAACAGGAATGGTCAAATACTATAAACCCAAAGGAAATTATTTCTTTAACATAGATGACCTGAAAGAGTTCCAAAAAGGCAATATTCAAATGCCTACGATTGACTTCGCCAATTGATTTACAAATGTTTGTGTTTTGGAAAAATCAAAAACGCTTGGTCAATGAGTAGTTAACACGTAACCGTTCACTGCCCCCTACATGTAAACTAACGCGGGACAGCTTCCCGCGCTACACC
>JAOZRC010000051.1:525-15115 GCA_029940345.1 Desulfobacterales bacterium | reverse complement strand
AGCCCTCGCTCTCACACTTTTTCGCTTCGATCACGACTTTCCAAACAGGCTCTCAGCGTGAATGATGCCTCAATTTTCACGCGCTTCAAACAGGCAAGCTCGATGTTTGTATTAAAAAAAATTATTGCGGCGTTTCTTACGCCAATGGCATTATGTTGGGAAATTTCGTTTTGCGGGTTAATCCTACTCTGGTTCACTCGCAAAAAAAAAGCGGCCAAAATCCTTCTGACAATGGGTCTGGGGTTGCTATATTTACTTAGTTTCCGACCGCTTTCCAGCGCTCTCCTGTTGCCGCTGGAAAACAGCTATTCTTATTATCAGGGCCGGGATGCGGTCAGTTATATACTGGTTTTGGGCGGCGGGGCCGTTGATGATCCTCGTTTGCCCATCTTTAGCCAATTAAGCGATCCGTCGTTGAATCGCCTGGTGGAGGGTATCGGCATTTATCGTCGTATCCAAGGCGCCAAGCTCATTTTTTCAGGAAAAAAGGTCGCTCGCCTGATGTCTGCCGCGGCGCAATCACTCGGTGTTAAAGAAAGTGATATTCTTGTCGAAAAAAGCGCCAAGGATACTAAGGATGAAGCGCGCAATATTCAACAAATTGTGGGCAAAGCGCCTTTTATACTGGTCACATCGGCATCCCATATACCACGGGCAATCGCCTTATTTAAAAAAAGAGGAATGCACCCTATACCGGCACCGGTCCGGTTTATGGTTCGTGGTGAATATATCCTTAATCCCGAATTTTTCTTGCCGAGCCCGGGCGAGTTATATAAAACCGAGCGGGCCTGGCATGAATATCTGGGCCTGGTTTGGGCCAAATTCAGAGGACAGATATGAATAGCGCAGCATTCAACGCCCCCTTCATTTTGCAAAGCGACGATCAATTGTTCAATCCCAATTGTATAGATTGACAAGATACGGTGGAATAATATATAGTTTACTGTAAAAGTAGATGAAATTGATGGTCTGAATCGCTGAAATAATGCAGCGTTGCATCCGGAGCAGGCGCGGCCGCCGAAAAACGTCTGGCCAGTTACATATCCAATCGGGTTTTGTGATTGCGCAACTGTTTCTCAAGATTGATCAACCGGAGGATAAGCTTATGGCTGAAAAAGAAAGCTACGAAGAATTAGAACAACGGATTCTGGTGCTTGAAAAGGAAAATAGTGACTTCAAACAGGCCAATCTGGAGCTGGAGGAATATAAAATCAATTTCAGGTCGCTTTTCAATTCGACACAAGACGCTATTATGATCATCAATGCTGCCAACGGCAAGATTATGGCTGTGAATCCCGCTGTCGCCGATATTTTGGGCTATGAAAACGAAGATTTGATCGGAGAGCATTTTTCGATTCTTTTTCCGCCGGTGCTGCAATCCACAGATGAATTGCTGCCTGAAGAGCCTCAATTCTTCGGCGGTGCTTTTAAACAGGAATTTTTTCGTCCAGACGGCATGGTGTGCCTGCTTGATTTGTCAGCTTCAATGGTGTCATGGGAACAAAAAACCGTGATTATGGCCACTTTTCACGAATTGCCGGATTGGTAATAGCAGTCTTTGTTATTGTATTCTGATTTCGGTTATTCCTGATGGAACACGCAAACTGAAGTTTGCACTCCTTTATTTCGGAAAAACCAAAATCAGATTGGTATACCCGGGGCTTGCAAAGGAGATGTATCGAACATGCGAAAAAATTTTATGACCTCGACGTTACGTCTTTCAACCTGTTTGTTAGTTATTTTTTTATTTGGCGGTTGTCGTGCCGTCGGGAAACAATTTTACAACGCTGATAAATACACATACAAAAATACTCGCAAAGCGTTTGCTCATCTGGCCTGCAACTACCCAAAAGAATCTGAAACATCTGCTGATTCCGCGCCCTGTTCAACCGATCAGCCGCTGAGTTTGAAAAAAGCGGTTGAAATCGCGAAGGCCAACAATCCGGATAGCAACATGGCGACCGCTCGCATACACCAGGCCCAGGCCTTAATGCAACTGGCGCGCACCCCTTTTTATCCGTTTGTGCAGGTTTATACCGAATACCTCCAGGGAGATGCGCCCTCCGCCTATCTGTTTAAAACCATCGATCAAAGAAAACTTCCGCCGGATACGGATTTTAATGATCCGGGATGGTTTCAAAATTACGAAACCGGCGTTAAAGCGGGCATTAATCTGTTTAATGGCGGAAAAGATATCCTGGGTTATAAAATGGCTGAAAAAAAAGTCGCTATTTCCGAGTCAGAGCGCCAAAGCGTTGACAACCGGTTGGTGACTGCCGTGATCAGTATTTATTACAGCGCCCAGGCCGCCCGTGATTTTATCCGTATTGCCAAGGAATCGGTCGCTGCCGTTGAAACCCAACTGCGTATTATGCAAGTCAGGTTCAAAGCCGGTGGTGTGTTAAAATCCGATATTCTTTCATTGGAAGTTCGACTGGCCAATGCGCGCGAAGACCTGGTGCGCAGCCAAAGCAATCAGAAAGCGACGCTGACCGGACTGGCCCAAGTCATGGGTTTGGACCCGGCCACACCGCTAAAACTGACCGCTGTCGCAGTTCAGCCGGTTGAACTTCCGCAAAATTATAATGATGGCATCGTTCATGCCCTGAAATATCGACCCGAATTAAAAAAAGTTCGCGAGCAGTTGGTGCAATCACGTATGGCGATGGATGTGGCAAACGCCGGTTACTGGCCTCGCATCGACCTGGCCGCCCATTATTATTTGGACGATCCGAATTTCTCTTACAGCACCGACCGCGATAATTGGACCGCCGCGGTGATCCTCAATTGGGATATCTTCACCGGATTCAGTACGCGTAGCGCCGAAGCCAAAAGCCTGGCCGTGTTGGAAGAGATGATGTCCGCCGATCGTAAAACCGTTTTGGCGGTCAAATCCGATGTAAAAAACGCCTATTTAAAGATGGATGAGGTGCTTGCACGGATGCAAGTGACTGAAAAAAGCGTTGCCATGGCTGAAGAATCCTTACAATTAGTCAAACAACAGTATGAAGGCGGCTCCGTGGGAATCACGCGCTACTTAGAAGGCGAGCTTGCGCTGAGTCGGGCGCGCACACGTAAAACAGCCGCTTTTTATGATCATGAAAAAGCGCTTGCCGAGATTCAAAGAGCGATCGGTTTTTGGCTTGCCGTTCAATAATTATAGGAAATAATCTAAAATGAAAAAAACAATCATCGTCACTGTTTTGGTGCTGGCAGGGGGCGTCCTGATCGCTTTTGGGGCGTTTCATTATTTTTCCAAGCCACAAATAAAACCCGGTAAAATCGCAAATCCTTCAAGTGCAAACGCCCTCAATCCGAAAAAAGAGGTGCGGGCCGTGAAGGAAACCATCACAGAATGGTGTAAGGCGATGGGAACGGTGCGGCCGCGCACCGAAACCCGGATTGAATCTCAGATTACGGCCAAGGTTATCAAAATAAATGTGAGTCCGGGCAGTAAAGTCACCAAGGATCAGGTGCTGATTGTTCTGGACAACCGTCAGCCGAATTCACGTTTGGATCAGGCGCGCCAAGCTTTAAAAACCGCAATTGCCGGTAAAAAACAGTCCCAACAGGCGGTGATTGCCGTTGAAGCTAAATTAACACAGGCCGAAGCCGACTACAAGCGCGTCCAAACCTATTATGAATCTCAGGCCGCAACGGCCCAGGAACTTGAACGCGCCAAATCCGCTTTTCTACAGGCGAAAGCCGGCGTCGAACACGCCCGTGAAGCCCAAACAGGCTCCCAATCCCAAATCCGCCAAGCCGAAGAGGTGGTCAAAGAAACCCAAATCGCGCTGGGATACACCTTAATAAAAGCGTCGGAATCTGGTGAAGTCTTAAAACGACTCGTTGAACAGGGCGACCTGGCGCTTCCGGGCAAACCGTTATTAATCCTGCAAACGGCCGGCGCTTTGCGTCTGGAAGCGTATGTGCGCGAAGGTCTGATCAAACAAGTCAAACAAGGAACCGAACTCAAAGCAGTCATCACCACGTTGGACAGCACGACCACTGCAACGGTTGATGAAATCATTCCGTATGCGGACCCCCAAACCCGTACTTTTTTAGTAAAAGCGACTCTTCCGCCCATTGAGGGGTTGTTCCCCGGTATGTTCGGCAAACTGCTGATCCCGGTTCAGGAACTGGAAGTGATAATGATCCCTCGTGCAACCGTGCGCCATGTAGGGCAACTGGAATTGGTCGCGGTGAAGGACAATAATAACCGCTGGCGTTCGCAGTTCATCAAAACCGGCAAACGTTTCGGCGATAAGGTGGAAGTGTTGTCTGGACTGTCCGGGAATGAAACTCTGGGATATTGAATATTTGAATCTGATTTTGTTTTTTGTGGAATAAAGGCTTCTCGCAAAAGGCATAAAAGAAGAAGCGCAGGTTTCAGCTTGTGTGTTCTGCCGGAACAAATTCAAATCGAAATACAAACGTCAGATAGCAATTAGAGAGGGAAACATGGAGATAAAAAGCTTTAAATTTGATGATAAAAAAAACAATTGGCATTTAGAAGAGATCTGTTTTGAACAATTGAATTTGCTTGTGGGGATATCCGCAGTGGGTAAGACGAGAATATTAAAAGCGCTTTTACTGGTTCGGGATGTCGCAATTGACGATAATTACAGGTTGGATGGAATTGAATGGAAGGTTCGTTTTGCTCACGAAGAAAAAGAATATGAGTGGATACTTAAAAGCAGCCGGATAAAAAATGAATATGAAAAAAAATCAGTTGAAACCTCTAAGTCATCAAAAGAGGCGCGAATCACTTATGAAAAGCTCACTGATTTAAGTGATAATGCGATTATTTTTGAGCGTAACCTCAATACATTGGAATGGAATAATAGCCAAGTGATTCCAAAAGTAAAAAAAACTGAGAGTATTGTCACTATATTTTCCGAAGAAGAAGTTCTGATACCGATTCGAAAAGCTTTCGACTATTTGATATTTTTAGAAAAAAATATCTATTCCAGTATAAGTGTAATAAATCCGCTTGTTCCGTTTGATAAAAAAATGCGAGATGAAAACAATAAGGATTTAAATTTCAATGAATTCAAAAAAATAGCAAGAACAATGCATTGGCTCTGGAAAACTTATTTTTTGCAGAAATTCTACCCCAAAGAATTTAATACTATTAAGCATGCGTTTATTGATATTTTTCCATTTATTAAAGAATTTAAGATTGCCCACATAAAAAAGGCTGGTGAACACACACTCTTTTTAAGTATCAAAGAACATGATTCCAATGATTGGATAGACCAAAGCCGTTTATCTTCTGGTATGCTCAACATATTTGAACACTTGGCCGGGATACATCTTGCTCCTGCCGGAGCAGTTGTTATCATTGATGAATTTGAAAACAGCTTAGGTATCAATTGTATGCCGGGTGCGGCTGATTTTATCAATGAATACGCCACTAAGTTACAATTTATTGTTACCAGCCATCATCCGTATATAATCAATGAGATATCATGGAAAAACTGGAAAATAGTTCAAAGAAAAGGAGGTCGCGTCAGCGTAATTGATTCCACAGCTATTCCCGCACTTGAAACCGCTTCGACTCTTGAAAAATATGTCAGATTGATTAATTTACCGGCGTATGAGGAAGGAATCGGATGAATCTGTATTTTTTACTTGAAGGCAGAAGGACAGAACCCAAAGTCTATCCTGCGTGGATCAATCATCAATTCCCGAATTTGACCAGAGTGAATAGAATTGAGGATGTTTCCTCTGATTGTTTTTTGCTTTACGCAGCTAAAGGCTACCCAAGAATTTTACAACTAATTGAACAATCTTTTTCTGATATTTATAATCATAATAAAAACAGTGCGATGATGATTGATCATTTTTTTATATGCTTGGATGCTGATGATGATGGTTATGAAAAAAGACTCGAAACAGTGAATGAAAAAATAAAAAAAATAGAAGATACAAATTGCAATATATCAACCTATCAGCCTGATTATCATATCATTATACAAAATTGCTGTATTGAAACATGGTTTCTTGGCAATACAAAAATGTTGAGGAGAAATCCGCAAAGCAAAAGATTGTCCATTTTTAAAAAATTTTATGATGTGAGTGCCAAAGATCCGGAAAAGATGGATTGCTATGATAGCGGAGACTATTCATTCTCAAACAAAGCAAAGTTTCATGAAGCTTATTTGAAAGAGATGTTTCTTGAAAGAAATCAAAGATATTCAAAACTAAAACCAGGTATTGCGGCCAATAAAGAATATTTAGAATCTTTATATGAACGATGCTTTCAAACGAATCATTTAAAAAGCCTGAAATATCTTTTAACTATTTGGAAAAATTTGGAATAATTACTATCTAACCAATCCCGGAAATCTGCAATGACAACAGAAGAATATTCACCCAAGGGTTTTATCCTCGGAATCGTCCATAAATTTCTCACATCTCAAATGTCGATCATTCTGATCATTCTTTCTTTATGTCTGGGGATTGCCGCTGTTCTGGTTACGCCCCGGGAAGAGGAGCCGCAAATCGTGGTTCCCATGGCCGATGTGATGGTGTCTGCGCCGGGATCATCGCCCGAGGAAGTTGAAAAATTGGTAGCGACCCCGTTAGAGCGGTTGTTATGGCAAATTGACGGTGTTGAATATGTGTATTCCATTTCCAGTCAGGATAAAGCGCTTATCATTGTGCGTTTTTTTGTGGGCGAGAATCGCGAAGACTCTATTTTTAAACTTCACAACAAGATATCTATGAACATTGACCGCGCACCGCCGATCGTCAAAGGCTGGGTGGTAAAGCCGGTGGAGATCGATGATGTGCCCATTGTGAATATAACCCTGTTTTCAGAGCGCTATAACGACCATGAGCTTCATCGCATCGGTGAAGAGGTGCTGGCGCGACTGTCTGAAGTGAAGGATATTTCCCGCACTGAGATTATCGGCGGGCGCAAGCGGGAAGTGCGTGTGGAGCTGTTGCCTGAAAAGATGGCCTCATTAGGCGTCTCTTTTCAGGAGGTGCAAAACGCCCTTCAAGGCGCGGATGCTTCGGTGACGACGGACGGCATGGTCCGCGCCAACACCGCTTACACCGTTAGTAGCCACTCCTTTTTGACCTCGTCAGATGAAGTGGCTGCGCTGGTGGTCGGCGTGCAACGCGGGCGTCCGGTGTATTTACGCGATATAGCTGAAATCATTGACGGCCCCGAGGAGGTCAACGCTTACTCCCGCATCGGCTATTCGCACTATTATCGCCAGACCCATCAATTAAAAAATCAGCCCCTGACATTTCCGGCCGTAACGCTGGCGCTCGCCAAAAAGAGAGGAACCAATGCCGTCGTCGTATCCGAAAAGATTCTGGCGCAACTGGATTTGCTGAAGAAATCGGTCATCCCGGATGGTGTCCATATTGAGATTACACGCAACTATGGCCAAACCGCCCAGGAAAAAGTTGACGGACTGTTAAGCTCTTTGACGTTTGCCGTTATTTCGGTCGTTATTTTGCTGGCGTTCACCCTCGGATGGCGCGAAGCGCTGGTGGTCGCCGTTGCCGTTCCCATCAGCTTTTCTCTGGCGCTGTTCGTCAATTTTTTATTGGGCTTCACCATTAACCGGGTGACCCTGTTTGCCCTGATTCTTTCGTTAGGCTTGGTTGTTGATGATCCCATCACTAACGTAGATAATATTCAACGTCATATCTGGAGGAAAAAGCACAACCCGCTCCAGGCCACCCTTTTCGCCGTGCAGGAAGTGCTGCCCCCGGTGATTATGTCCACGATTGCCATCATTCTCAGTTTTACGCCCCTTTTTTTTATCACCGGCATGATGGGCCCCTATATGGCGCCCATGGCCTCCAACGTACCGATCACGGTTATTTTTTCAACGGGCTGCGCCCTGACCATCGTTCCCTGGCTTTCCTATCTGTTATTAAGAAAGCGCACTTTTGCGCCGCCCGATGAAACTTCATCCAGCCAGAATAAGCCTTCCACGACGTTGATTACACGCATGTATCGCCGGATTGTTGCGCCTTTTCTCAATTTCCGCGTCAACCGCTGGCTGCTGCTTCTGGCAGTGCTGATGCTGATGGGCGGAGCAGTGTATCTCGCGCTGGCTCGCTTAGTGCCGCTGAAACTGCTGCCATTTGACAATAAAAACGAATTTCAGATCGTTATTGACATGCCCGAAGGCACAACCCTGGAAACTACCAACGCGGTTGTTTTGGCCTTTGAAGATTACCTGCGCACGATTCCAGAGGCCACCAATTTTGTTTCCTACGTCGGGTGTTCATCCGCGATTGATTTTAACGGACTGGTGCGTCATTATTACCTCCGTCAAGGCGGACATCTGGCCGACATTCGTATCAACCTGGCCGATAAAGCGGTTCGTCAGCAGCAAAGCCATGCGATCGTACTGCGATTAAGGAAGGATTTGGAAAAAATTGCCAAAACCCATCATGCGGATATTAAAATTGTTGAACTGCCGCCAGGCCCGCCGGTGATGGCCACGCTGGTCGAAGAGGTGTATGGCGACCCCGATAAATCTTATGAAGAATTAATTGATGCGGCTGCGCAACTCAAAAATTTGATGGCGACCGAACCGTTTGTAGTCGATATTGATGATACGACCGAAGCGTCCCGGGAGCGGTGCGATTTTATCATTGATAAGGAAAAAGCCGCTCTCCACGGCATTACCGCAACAACCATCACACAGACATTAAAAACGGCGTTGAGCGGTTCTGTCGGCGCCACGGTGCATGCTACCGGGGAGCGCACGCCCCTGCTGATAAAAATCATTCTGCCGCGCACGCAACGTTCGAGCCTGGCGTCTTTGACACAAATACCGATTAAGGGCGCTTCGGGTGCAATCGTTTCGCTGGGGGAGCTGATTCATATCGTGCGCGCTCCTGAAGCGCAGCCGATATATCATAAAAACCTGGAACGGGTAGTGTATGTAACCGGCGAAATGGCCGGCCGGGCGCCGGCCGAAGCGGTGCTGGATATGCAGAAACGACTCAAAGAAAATCCGCTGCCCGATGGTATACGCGTCGAATGGGCCGGTGAGGGGGAATGGAAAATCACGTTGCGGGTGTTTCGGGATATGGGTATCGCCTTTGCCGCTGCCATGGTCGGAATCTATATTTTGTTAATTGTCACCACTGATTCATTTTTTATGCCGGTTTTAATTATGATGGCCATCCCGCTCACGCTGATCGGCGCCATGCCCGGTTTTTGGCTGCTCAACATTATCACGGATGAAACCGTAGGCGGTTTTGGCAATCCGGTTTTTTTCACGGCTACCAGCATGATTGGCATGATTGCATTAGGTGGTATCGTGATTCGCAATTCGCTGATTTTAATTGAATTCATCCAGGAAGCGGTTCAGAAAGGCATGGCCTTTAAGGAAGCGATCCTTCAAAGCGGCGCCATACGGATGCGCCCGATTCTGCTCACCGCCGCAACCACCGCCATGGGCGCGATACCCATTACATTTGATCCGGTGTTTTCCGGACTGGCCTGGTGCCTGATTTTCGGCCTGCTGGCATCGACTTTGTTTACTTTGGTGGTCATTCCGGTCACCTATTTTGCATTGTATCAGAAAAAATTCAGTCTGTTTGGTTAGTTTTACATGTAGGGTGGGCAAACGTTTTCGCACTCACCTGGTTCATACATGATGATTAGGTAAAGCTATGGACTTCGTTAAAGGAAAAAGCCTTTTGCCCACCATCTTAATAAAAACCGGTGGGCAAAGTTTGTTTATTTTTAGGAAATAAGTTATCAGACCCGATAATCATCTATAAAATGGTAAGTGTTAAACCTTTGCCCACCCTACATTTTGACTATTGTACAGTATGTATTCACTCGCAAAGGTAAAGCCAAATTTTTCTCTCGGCCGTTCGGAATGAACAATAAAAAACACAACCGTTTTACATAAAGGAAACCGCCAATAAAATGAACCGTCTGACAAAAATAGACTTATCCGGTTTTAAAACAATCAAACAACTGAAAAATTTCGAACTTAGCAAGATTAATATTATGATTGGTGCTAACGGTTCCGGAAAATCATATTTCATCACTTTTTTTAAATTGCTGAACTGGATGACGGGCGGTTCTGGAAATCTGAAAACATTTATCGCTGCAGGCGGAGGCGCGAGTTCATTTCTATTTGAAAGTCCCAAAAAAAAAAACAAAGCATATTGTTGCCAAGTTATCGTTTCAAACAGATCAAGGTGAAAATGAGTACTGCATGACCCTTTCTTATGCCGCTATGGATACTTTGATTTTTGTAGAAGAACAATTTCGTTTTAGCAAAACCGTGTTCTCTACGCAAGCCCCATGGAAAAGTCTCGGTGCCGGGCATGGTGAAACTGGTTTGATACAAGAAGCCCATAACGAGAACGCAACTGCAAAAGCCATCTTGCAGTTATTGAGACAGTGCATGGCCTATCAATTTCATGATACATCGGATGAAGCTAAAATCAAACAGATTCAGAGCGTCAGTGACAACGTTTTTTTTAAGGCGGATGGTGGAAATTTAGCCTCATATCTGCTGTGGATGCGTGAATCACATCATCTGGAATATTCAAACATAGTCAGCACATTACAACTCATAGCGCCTTTTTTCGATGATTTCATTCTGGAACCGGATGGTTACAATGTTATTCTCCGCTGGCGCGAGCGCAATTCTGATACTGTTTTCGGGCCTCATCAGGCATCAGACGGAACGCTGCGCACAATGGCGCTGATCACTTTGCTCTTACAACCGGAAGAGAAACGTCCGGCTGTAATTATTATTGATGAGCCTGAACTCGGCTTGCATCCGTCGGCTCTGAATATTATTTCAGGTTTGATTAAAAGCGCTGCTACAAAATCACAAATATTTTTCGCCACTCAATCACCTGCTTTTATAGACTATTTTGTACCTGAAGATATCATCGTTGTGGAGAGGTCGGCCAGGAATCCACATTTAAAAGATTGAGTGAGGTCGAATTAAAAGACTGGCTTGATGATTATTCGATTGCGGAATTGTGGGAAGAAAATGTTATTGGCGGAAGACCCTGATAAATTTCCAAACCCCGAATATATAAATGATAAGCCTGAAACATGTCCGAATCGACGAATTGGCAATGTTATTCCCGAATATCAAAAAGACCCGTTCGGAACAATCATAGCAAATTCTATCGGATTGGATAAAATACGAACAGAATGCCCTCATTTTCACGAATGGCTGGAAAAATTGGAGATGTTGAATTAAAATGAAAGACACAATTCTATTAGACGATGGCAGCGGCGGCAAAGCATCCCACAATCTCATTAAGGACCTGGTGTTGCCGGCTTTCGACAATCCTGTGTTAAACCGCTTGGATGACGGCGCGGTCGTTACCGTAGGTGAACAACGTCTGGCCTTTTCCACGGACAGCTATGTGGTGGACCCGATTTTTTTCCCCGGTGGCTGCATTGGTGATTTGGCGGTGAACGGCACCGTCAACGACCTGGCCATGTGCGGTGCCCGACCGCTTTTTTTAAGCGCCGGCCTGATTATTGAAGAAGGGTTTTCCATGCAGGAACTGAGCGACGTCATAAAAAATATGGCGGCTGCCGCTAAAAATGCTGATGTCACCCTTGTCACCGGTGACACCAAAGTAGTTCCCAAAGGGGCCGCCGATAAAATTTTTATCAACACATCCGGTATCGGACAGCCATTCGCAAATGCTGACATTAGCGGCACCAACGCGCAACCGGGAGATAAAATTATTTTAAGCGGGTCGATTGCTGATCATGGCGTCACCATTTTGACGCAGCGTGAAGGGCTTCGTTTTGATGCTGCCATTCAAAGCGACACCGCGCCGTTAAATGGGATGGTTGAGCAAATGCTGGCTGTTTCCGACGAAGTGCATGTTTTACGAGACCCGACACGCGGCGGCGTGGGAACGACCTTAAACGAAATTGCCCTGCAGTCACAGATGGGGATTAAAATTTATGAAGATATGATTCCGGTGAAAGCCGCGGTCGCCGGATTATGTGAGTTGTTGGGATTGGACCCGCTTTATGTTGCCAATGAGGGCAAACTGCTGGCTTGCGTGTCGGCCCGACATGCCGAAAGCGTACTGGCCGCTGTCAGGGAAAATCCTTTCGGCCAGGATGCGTGCATCATCGGCGAAGTGGCAGACGCTTTTCCCGGTCAGGTGTTTATGCAAACCCGCATCGGCGGCCGCCGCATTGTCGATATGCTCACCGGTGAGCAATTGCCGCGGATTTGTTGAATTTTTCAACCTATGAAATTCCATTTTGCGCCATCTGGAAATGCAATATTAGGAGATTTGATATGCGTTACACCGTTTTATTACATCGCTATTCAACCGGTGTTTATGAAGCCGTCGCCCCCGCGGCGCCTAGTTGTAAGGGACAGGGAGCCAACCGCTCCGAAGCTTTGAAACAGCTTAGAATGATGCTTTAGAAATGGGCGGACACCACCGAAATCACTTCAATTGGCGTGGAATGCTCACACAAGGAATACAACAAACCGAATCCGTGGCTGGCAACAGCCGGTATGTTTGAGGATGATCCGATGCTGCATGATATTTATTCATCCAGGGATGCTGAATTGAAGGATTGAAATTGCCGCTATATATTTTAGACACGGACAGTGTTACTTTTCAGCAGGCCGGCCGCGAAGCCGTTATACAACACCTGAAAGCCACACCCGCTCAATCCGTTTGCACAACGGTAGTTACGCTTTAAGAGCAAATGCGAGGCCGCTTGGCTGTAATTAACAAAATTAGTAAGAAACCCGATCATCTGGTATATGCTTATTCGAGATTACAGGCTATGCTGCGCTATTTCTCCATCGTCAATGTCTTGCCTTTCACATCCGAGGCCGCTTATCAGCTTGCAAAACTTAAAGATGACAAAGTACGCATCGGTACTCTGGATTTACGCATCGCCGCCATTGTTCTATCTGTCTCAGGAATTTTGATAACGAGCAATCGCCGTGATTTTGACAGAGTTCCCGGACTTGTTATTGAGGATTGGAATACATAATGGCATTAGGCAGCCGCTACAAAAAGGATGCAAATATGGGCATCCTTCATTTTCCGCTTAACACTTTAAAGGAGTGCTGAACCGAAGGTTTAGCGTTTACGCTGGCCTTTGCTAAACCTTCGGTTCAGCACTCCCCATGAAAGTGTAAACTACTTTTAAGCTATTATGAAGGATGCCCAAATATGAAACGAATTTTATCCATGTTTATCTTAGGACTGACGCTTTTTGCCACCCTGGCTTACGGCAATGAATCTTTCCGTAAGAGCAAATGTATCCATGTGCTTAAATTGGGTGTTCTCGGTCACGATGTTGACGGACTATGGAGCGGATTTAGTCGCGAAAATGGCATTGATTTTAATTTGGAAGCTATCTTAGCACCTTCGTTAACGTTATTCGGTGGTGCGTTGCGACCCGCATTGGGCGTATCTATAAACGACTCCGGTAACACATCAAAAATATATTGTGATGCACGCTGGCAATACGATTTTAAAATGCGCTTATTTATAAGTCTGGGTGTCGGGGCCGCCCTGCACAATGGCGCAACAGAGACAAACGCAAACAATATGAAAGCGCTGGGATCACACTTGCTCTTTCATATACCGCTGGAATTCGGTTATTATTTTGCCCCGGATTATTCTATATCTGTTTATTTCGACCATATCTCCAATGCCTATTTAAGTGATCATAACGAAGGGCTTGATACGTTGGGCATGCGGTTTGGTTATCGCTTTTAACGTTAGAAGCAATCCATGCCAAATCCATCTCTCCCCAAAAACAGATTTATCGTTCCACCCGGTTTGCAAAACATGATTAAAAAATTCGAAGCCCTTGTATCCATCCGAAAGGAGGCTCCGATTATGATCTGCGGCCCATCCGGTGTGGGCAAATCGCTCTTTTTACATATTTATAAAAAAATATGCCAGGAAAAACACGGCACGGATTGTTGCATTGAAACCGTTAATTCCCTGGCGGCCTTATGGACGCCGGCTTCCATTTACGAGGTGCATATTGTCAGAACCGCTGATTCACACAGATTACGCGGATTACACGGATTTTTCAGCCTGTGTGACGGCAGCCGGAGATATTGCACCCTCACGCCTGCACGCACCGGCAACGCATCCGTGAAATCGGCGCTATCCGCGTAAATCCGCGGTTCTGAACGTAGGGTGGGCAACCGCATGATTCAACGGGTGTTTATTGTTGAACAAGACGGCAATACACGAATGCTGTTAAAAGAATCGAACGTTGCCCACCATTTACGAGCCACACCCTATCGTTTCAACGCAAAAATTGATTGTAAACAATGGGCTGTGGTTAAAATGGTGGGCAAAATGCCGATGGAGGTTTGTGTGAATGCGGACGTTGGGGGCGGCATTTTACCCACCCTACCATATCGGTTGGGATTAAAACTACGACGATTTTTTTTAAGAAGAGATTTTCTTTCTGTCAGAAATTCGTATGGGTGGGTGAATCTGAATCAGGATGACCGGGATGTTAAAGGATATCCAAGATAATCCTGTGAATCCTATGGCATCCCTGAAATCCTTATTTTGGACACAGTGTATTTGACTTTTCTCT
>JAOZRC010000051.1:0-515 GCA_029940345.1 Desulfobacterales bacterium | reverse complement strand
TCTGATATACCTTTATGCTTGTTGTATCATATCACAAACAACACAGGAGTGTTAAATGAACACATCCGCTATAAAAAAAATGGAAATCATAAATTCATTGTCCCTTGTTCCTGGCGGCAGCCTTGATAAAATCAAAGAATATCTTGACGCGCTCATGGCTGAATCTGATATATCAAAACTGGACAACTTCAGCTTGAAAGGCATCTGGAAGGACAAAGGGTTTGAAAAAATTACTGATTTTGATGCAGAACTAAAAGAGATCAGGCAGCGGTTGGGAAATTCCATTCTCGAAAGAAAGTGCTGACGTGCGATATTTACTCGATACTGTTGCCCTTGTACGACATTTTACAGGAAAAGGTAAAATTGGAGACAAGGCCGCCCATATTCTGGACACCATTGAAGATACCGAAAATGAGAATAAATTCGTGATCTCAGTCATCAGCTTAATGGAAGTGATGTATCTTGCAGAGAAGAACCGGATTGAAATCGACCTTTCAGAAACATTAGATGTTATA
>JAOZRC010000557.1 GCA_029940345.1 Desulfobacterales bacterium | reverse complement strand
AACCGCTCTCACGCTTTTGCAGCCGATTTAAGACTTTTCAAACAGGCTCTAAAAGGTAAAGATAGGCGGGCGGAGTACAAACATGGCGGTTGAAACAGGAATGTCCACCCAATATTTATCCACATCCATTTGTAAAGAAAGCTCTTTCCGGTTTGTGATAACAATGTTTTTGGGAAGCATAAAGCCATCAACACTTTGCCTATTATTGTAAATCACACGATAAACCAAGCCGTTTAAATTATAGACTTCCACCTGATGAACATCCGCTTTCTTTTCATCCAAGTATATCTTTTCAATAACGCCGCCCCATCTTTTTTTCAAGACGATAACATACCCCTTTCCGGACGGGTCCTGCTTCAAAACAGCCTTGTGGTAGGAACGCAATGGAACGCCACCCGACAAGAGTGTGATAATATCACTTATGCTGACAGGCGTTGATATAAATTTACTCAGATTGGCGTTTTCCGCAGGTTCCTTGTGGAACTGGCCTGAACCATGGGAAAGCAGGTAAAGCCATTGTCCATCACTGGCGATGCTTGCAGCCGGTTGCCTGGCGGGATTTAAAATTTCAATTCGGAATTGATGTGGCTTAATCCCGGCCCATAAACCCCGGCTAATCTGCAACTTACCCTGGCTCCGAAATTTTATCTGTCCGACGCCTTTGAAAGTGCTAAAGGCCGCGTTTTTTTGTTCTATCCAGGTTAGCAGTTTGTCTGTCTCAGATGGGGTTTCCAAATCTTTTTTAACATGCCTGGGACCGCATCCCGGACTAATCAGAACTGTAATGGCCATCAAAATGGCCATCCCTAACATAAAACAATCGGTTCGTTTCATCACCCAAGACCTGATATTTTGAAAAAGCAACGTCTGAATCATAATTATCAGAATTAAAGAATAACCAGAATTCGGACAATTTAAGTAAAGAAAAATTGGCATCCTTCATTTGTCGGTTTACGCATTTTTAATGTAGGGTGGGTTCCATTGCTCTCCACCCACCCTACAAAAATTTGTAAATGAACATATCGAAAAAGTGTAAACTACTTTTAGCCTGATATGAAGGATGCCGAAAAATTAATACAATAGGTGTATTGATAACAAGATGTTATGAAATGTTTTAAAACTTGGCACTATTTTGTTTTAATTATCTTTTGTATTTTTTCGTTTATAACGCTTTTATTGTTTTTGCGTTTGGATAGTGATCGACGGTAATATTTCAGAGCTTTGTTCGGTGTATTCATTTTTAGGTAAGCATCCCCAAGGTGTTCCAAAATGATGGGATCGTCGGGAACCAGGGCAGCGGCCTTTTGAAGGTATTGTAACGCCAGATCGTAATTCCCTTTTTTATAATGCACCCATCCCAGGCTGTCAGTGATATAGCCATCATCCGGCTTAATTTTGAGCGCACGGGTTATCAGTTGCTCCGCCTCATCCAGGTTTTTTCCTGATTCAGTATATGTATATCCCAGGTAATTCAACGCATTAGAATGCTGTGGGTCAAGTCCGATGAGATGTTTCATGGTTTCAATAGAGGATTGCTTTTTACCCTGTTTATCATATACAACGCCGAGTCGAAAATATAGTTTCGTGTTATCGGGAGCCAATGCCAAACCCTGTTTGAGTACTTTAACCGCCTGCTCGTATTCCTTTTTTTCTTCATACATCCCGCCGAGGTAGAGCATTATTTCAGGTTTATCCGATGCCGTTTTGACCATTGTCTCCATGCGCCGGATGGCTTCGTCGATGTTCCCCTGATTTTGAAAAATAAATGCAATTTGAATGACCGCATCGGAATAAAAATCGGAGTCGGACTTCACGTTGTCAAAATGGCGGATAGCCATCGAATTGTTTTTTTTTAAATGATACACTGTGGCGGCAATATAATTCAGTTCCGAATTTTGCGGAGCGCCTTTTAACATACCTCTGACAATCACCAGCGCTTCGGTATTGCGGTTTTTTTCGATATATTTCCGAATCAGTTTCCTGATAATGGCGGATTCTTTCAGACTACGATGTCCTAATGGTCCCAAGATGCGGTCGGATTGTTTGATTTTATTTTTTTTATAGTAAAGATAACCCAATCCCATGGCAGCCTCAATATTCTTAGCATCTAATTCAAGAATCTCCAGGTAGGTTTTTTCGGCTTTTTTAAGATGTCCCTGGGTTTGGTACAATTTGATCAGTTCCCAGCGAGGCTCCTCCAGGCCCGGTTCTAACTTCAACGTTTTTTTTAAGGCTGTGATTGCAGCTTTGGTTTTCCCCTGTTTTGAAAAAGTACGGCCAAGAAAAAAATAACCCGGATAAGATTGAGGGAACCGCTTTACAAGGCTTTGATAAACGCGAAGGGCATTTTTCAAATCGTTTTTTTCGGTATATTGTTGACCTAATAGCAGATAAATATTACTTCTTTGGGGATCGAGCCGAATAATTTTTTCATATATCTCTATAACACCTTCTGATTGGTTAAAAATCTGCTTTACGCGAGCAGATAGAATCAGGATTTCCACATTATCCGAATTATTTTTCAACAACACTTCCATCGTTTTAAACGTATTGGCTTCATCTTTCTGATTCAGATAGAGCATCACCAGTTCTTTTTGCAGATAGACCGAATGTGGGTCGGCTTCAATTGCTTTTTTAAGATCATCAACAGCCAGGGTCAAATCATCCTTTTTGCGTGAATGCAGCGATTTAAGGAAATAAAAATACTGATTGCCGGGTTTCTCAAATACGATCTTGGGGGGCTTATAAGGTTCAGGGGGAAGAGGCACCAGCGTATCTGACACTGTTACCGGCGGTTTGTTTTTATCCGCCAATTGAACTTCCGATTCAATCTTAGGGTCAGAAGCGCAATTTATAAGTGATGCAAGAAAAATAACGCAAGGGAATAACTGTAAAAATAGTTTGATTGGTCTGATCATTTCGGAACCTTTGGCTTACTGTAATTATTCTTTATTCTTTGTCCTGATTGCTGGCGTATGAAGCGAAATCCGGAATTTCACGTTTGAAAAAGTCACGCATTTTTTTTAATATGTTTTTCTCCACTTGCCTGACACGTTCCCTGGATATACCGTAAAGATCACCGATCTCCTGCAAAGTGGATGGAGTGTCGGAAAAAATGCGGGAATCAAATATTTCCAATTCACGAGGGGTCATTTTTTTGCGGAACTCGGCAATTTTTTCATGAAGAAGGGTATGCATCTCTTTTTGAGCCACACGATCCTCCGCCGAATCCACATCCGGACTGAGAAATTCAATCTGTTCCGTATTGGAGTCTTCCTTTACAGGCGCATCCAAGGAAACATCCCAGCCATCAAGACGTTGATCCATATCGACGATCTCTTTTTCAGATACGCCCAGTCTTTCAGAAAGCAGTTTCGGTTTCGGATCAAATCCCTGGTCGATCAGTTTTTCTTTTTCTTTCTTGAGCTTAAAAAAAAGTTTACGCTGCCCTTGAGTTGTACCGATTTTTACCAAACGCCAATTATCCATTATGAATTTAAGAATATAGGCTTTTATCCAAAATGAAGAGTAATAAGAAAATTTAACATTTTTGTAAGGATCAAATTTTTTAACAGCCTGCATCAGGCCGATGTTGCCTTCCTGGATCAAATCTAAAAGGTTCTGCATCCAGACTCTTTGAAATTCCAGGGCAATTTTTACGACGAGTCTTAGATTAGACGTCACCATTGTATAAGCCGCGTCATTATCGCCATGATCATGAATACGTGCGCCGAGTTCTTTTTCCTGCTCACGGGTTAAAAGTTGATACTGGCTGATTTCGCTCAAATAGCGCTGCAAAGGATCAAATTTTACAAGGGAGGCATCGCCAGATACGGATGCGCCACTCTTCTTTTTTTTTGATCTGAGGCCGGGTTTTTTTTTGGTTTTAGCGGTTACGCGTATTTTTTTTTTGTATTTTTTCTTAATTGGTTTCATAATTTTCAGTATCATTCCATTGGTTGTCAAATTAATAATTGTGTCTTATAGTATTAACGATTTATTTATATACTTGTTTAAAAATATATGCTATAAGTCATGCATTATGGGTTATGCGCCTGTAGCTCAGTTGGATAGAGCAACGGACTTCTAATCCGTAGGTCGCAGGTTCGA